>CAYNGS010000039.1:0-11659 GCA_964396625.1 uncultured Flavipsychrobacter sp. | reverse complement strand
CCGGAAACTTAACTTTGCAAAATGGCAAAATTCTTTTTGAGAAAAAAAATAGGTGATCGCGTGGTAAGTGGCCACCCGTGGATATTTGGCAACGAACTTGGTGACACAGAGGGGACTGCAGAACCGGGCGACATAGTGGAAGTATATTCTTACAATGGTTCTTTTGTAGGTAAGGGCTATGTGAACCCTGCGTCGCAAATACGCATACGCCTGCTGACAAGAGACAAGAATGAAGTTATCAATGACGATTTTTTTTTCAGGCGAATAAATGAAGCGTGGGAATACCGTAAACAAATAGGGTATGTAGAGAATTGCAGGCTTATTTTCGGTGAGGCGGATCAGCTTCCGGCTCTTATCATCGATAAATTCAATGATTATTTTGTTATTCAAACCCTTGCCCTGGGTATTGAGAAATGGAAGGACGCTATTGTGGCAGCCTTGCAAAAAATATTTACTCCAAAGGGAATATACGAGCGCAACGATGTGCCGGTGCGCACGCTGGAAGGAATGGCGCAGATAAAAGGTTTTCTTTCAGAGCCATTCGACACCAATATCATCCTTAATGAGAACGGGCTTAAGTTTCATGTGGATATTGAAAATGGCCAGAAGACAGGTTATTTCCTGGACCAGCAGGATAACCGGCGAGCGATACAGCACATTGCCAAAGGGGCAGAAGTACTGGAAGCTTTTTGCTATACCGGAACCTTCTCACTGCATGCCGCAAAATATGGCGCAAAAAGCACGCTGGGCCTGGATATATCTGAAACAGCGGTAACTACAGCCCGTAACAATGCAATTCTTAACGGCTACGAAGATGTGTGCAAATTCGAAACAACCAATGCATTTGATGTTTTAAAATTGTGGGTGAAGGAAGGCCGCCGATACGATGTTGTGATGCTGGATCCACCGGCCTTCACAAAAAGCCGGGAAAACATTGATAAGGCGATAACCGGCTATAAAGAAATAAACCTGCGGGGTATGAAGCTGACAAAGCCCGGAGGTTTCCTGGTGACGGCTTCGTGTACAAACCTTGTAACGCCGGAGATGTTTCTCAAAACAATAGGCGATGCAGCGAAGGACGCAAAACGCAGCCTCAGGCAGGTGGTATGGCAAACGCAGTCTTCTGACCACCCTATTCTATGGAACGTTCCTTCGACCCAATATCTAAAATTCCTTGTCGTTCAGGTGTTATAGACTGCGCCCCTTGCCATAAAGCCGATATTTCCCGTGCATGCCGCTACCCACCATCGACGTGCCTAGCACCGTTGAATAACGGTGCGAATTACCGTTAAAACACCCTTGCTACTTTTCAACAATTTTCAGAGATTTGTTAGCACAGAAAGGAGTATGCTGAAAATCCGTAAAACAGAGTAAGCCCCGATAGCCGAAAAGGGATCAGAGTAGGCACATCAAAAAAAGAATTTTATGCCTGAAAAAAAATTTGTTTCCAAGCCCGAACATATACGGGTTGTTCCGCTTCACGTTCCCAAGGCGAATGTAAAACTTGAAGATCTCGGCACTAATAAAGAAGACAGTGAATTGTTCGATGGCCGTAAGAAGATCGCCCCTACGAGTGCTCACCTTACTTATATGGGTGGGCCGCTGATAAAAAACGTGCAGGTCTACACGATATTCTGGGGAGAGAACTGGGTCAATACCCCGGCCTATGTGACCCTGGCGGCCAACTTAAACAAGTATTTCAAGGCGATACTGGTAAGTCCGCTGATCGATCAGCTCGGCGAGTACAGTGTGCCAGGTAAAAAGATCGGTCATGGTAAACTCAGTGGAACGAAAACCATTACTGCGAAAGCACCCGTGGGCCACATATCGGATGCACAGATAAAAAAAGCGCTGCAGGGGTGGATAGCTGCCAAAACGGTGCCTGCCAACAATGCAAATACTCTTTACTTTATCTACCTTGACATTGATGTCAAAGTAATGATGGGCGGCGGCAGTTCATGTTCCTCGTTCTGCGGTTATCACAACGACATAACCGGAGGCGTATACTATGCGGTTATGCCATTCCCGAGCTGCGCCGGCTGCCTGGGTGGTATGTCTGCCTTTGATGCGCTTACAGCTACATCATCTCACGAACTCTGTGAAGCGATCACTGACCCAATACCGGGCAACGGATGGTATGATGCCCACAACGGTGAGATCGGCGATATATGCGCATGGAATTTCAAGACAGTTGCCGGCTACAAGGTGCAGCTGGAATGGTCGAACGCACAAAAGAAGTGTGTATAGGAAAACGCTTTCAGAATAAACATCAGCAAATACCAACACACTCATTGAAAAGTGTGTTGGTATTTTTATTAGTATCTATCAGAGAAGGAAGAATGACAGCAAAGCCGGATCAGCACTCGCTGAGGCTGATGGGCAACTGAACGGCGAGGCCGCCTTCCGCTGTTTCCTTGTATTTGTGATTCATGTCGAGCGCGGTCTCCCACATAGTGTTCACCACAGCATCGAGCGAGATGCGGGCATGATCGGGATTGCTTTGCAGCGCAAGCTGAGAAGCGGTGATCGCCTTAATGGCGCCCATAGTGTTGCGTTCTATACAGGGCACCTGCACCAGGCCGCCCACAGGGTCGCAAGTAAGGCCGAGGTGATGCTCCATTGCTATTTCGGCTGCCATCAAGGCCTGATCCACGGTACCGCCGAGGGCCTCTGTGAGGGCGGCGGCAGCCATGGAAGACGACACACCTATCTCAGCCTGGCAACCGCCCATCGCAGCAGACAGCGTGGCTCCCTTCTTAAAAATGCTGCCGATCTCTGATGCCGTAAGCAGAAATTTTATGATCTTTTCTTCGTCATTGCCATTGCAGAAAGCGATGAAATAAAGCAGAACGGCCGGAACCACGCCAGCGGCGCCGTTTGTGGGCGCCGTAACCACCCTGCTGAATGAGGCATTCTCTTCGTTGACGGCAAGCGCAAAGCAACTTACCCAATCAAGAGTATACTTGAACGACTGGCCGCCACTGTGAATAACAGCAAGCCATTCATCAAAATTATTGTATGGCTTGCCTGCGGTGAGCCGCGTATTAAGATTGAAGGCGCGACGCTGCACCTGCAAGCCACCCGGCAGTTCACCGCTCATGTGACAACCCCTGTAAATACAATCCCGCATAGTCTGCCAGATCTTCAATACGCCCGCCTTGGTCTCAGCTTCAGTTCGCCATATCTTTTCATTCTCCATCACGACTCCCGAAATATTGAGCCCTGTCTTGTCGCAGGCGGCAAGCAGGTATTCTGCCTTCTCTATGGGGTATGGCAAATGAACGAAACTTCCGTCTCCGTCAGTCTCGCCTTCTTTTACTACAAAACCGCCACCTATGGAGTACCAGGTTTCCGCGATCTCATCGCCATCCGCAAACGAGCAGAGAAAAGTAAGCGCGTTGGGATGAAACGGCAGGCTTTCATCGTAGAGAAACACAACATCGGTAACCGGATCGAATGCTATTTCATGCGCTCCGTTGACCAGCAGCTTTTTACGCTCCGCAATTGACGCCATGCGGGGCGATATCTCATTCACATCAAATGTAACCGGGTCTTCGCCGCAAAGCCCGAGTATCACTGCAACGTTGGTACCGTGCCCGATACCTGTTTTTGCAAGCGAGCCATACAAAAGCACTCTAACAGACTGAACGTTGTGGAGTCCTTTTGTTTTCAGGGTTTCTATAAACTGCAGCGCAGCGCGCCAGGGACCGAGTGTGTGAGAACTGCTGGGGCCAACTCCTATCTTAAAAATATCAAATACCGATATACTTTCCTGTTTCACGGCGCAAAGATAGACTACATGGTGTAACGGCAAAGTTAAAAAAACGACCGTCTGCCCATGATGAACAGACGGCAGAGAAGAATGGTGATAAGTCAGAGGGGCTATCGGAACTAAGGCATCAGCACTTTGTCGACGACATGTATCACACCGTTTTTCTGGTAAACGTCTTTTATGGTGATCATAGCTACATTTCCTTTTGTATCGGACACTTCCAGGTGTTTTCCTTTTTGCCAAACGGTAAGCTCCTCGCCCTGAACGGTTTGAAGTTTAGCTTTTCCGTTCCCCATTTTCACTTTGTCCATGAGTGCTTTAGAATCGAGGTTTCCGGCTACAACATGGTAGGTGAGTACGCCGGTGAGCTGCTTTTTGTTCTCAGGTTTCAACAGGTTGTCAACCGTGCCGGCGGGAAGCTTGCCAAAAGCCTCGTTGGTGGGCGCAAATACCGTGAACGGGCCGGCACTTTCGAGTGTTTCTACAAGACCGGCAGCCTGCACAGCCGCAACCAGCGTTGTGTGATCTTTAGAATTTACGGCGTTCTCAACAATGTTTTTCGCAGGGTACATGGCGGCGCCGCCAACCATTACCGTCTTTTGTGCATAGCTGCTAACTGCGTTTCCTGTTACCAGGGCCAGTGCGAAAACGGGAATAAGAAATAATTGCTTCATAATTCGATGATTTGTTTGGTGAAAAAAAGTTTTACCTATAAATCTACGGCAACTTTTGTTTTATGGATTTTAGGAAGTGGAAAAAAAGTTCGAGCCAGATCACCCAGTTGATCTGCAGATAACGACCTGGTCTGGGATAATTTGTTTAACTTGCTGTCATTCAATACCTTATATGATAATCGATCTGCTTGAAAATGCGCCACTCTATTATTCAGTTCATTTCAGAATGAAGCGTGCTTTTCAATATTTACAAACAACCAATCTTATGGACACCGCCCCTGGAACTTACCCGATAGACGGCACTGAAATGTTTGCGCTGGTGCGGGAATACGAGACCCTTGATACAGAGGATGAGGAACTGGAACGACACAAAAAGTACATTGATCTGCAATACATGGTGAGTGGAGCGGAACTTGTAGGCCATGCATTCTTAAAGAATCAGGCTCCGTCGAAAGAGTATGATGCAACTGATGATTTTATGTTGTTTGCAGAAAGCCCTTCTTTTTTTACAAAAATGGAAGCCGGTACCTTCATGATATTTTTCCCGACGGACCTGCACATGCCCTGCCTGAAGGCAGACGAAGCAAAAAAAGTGAAGAAGGTGGTAATTAAAATAAGAGTGGATTAATTTGTCTTGATCCCCATTCGCCTCATAACCTTTTCCACATCGCCCGGCGCATCGATGCAATGACTTTCGAAGCCGGTAATCACGCATTTTATCTTATAACCGTTCTGCACCCAGCGGAGTTGCTCAAGAGACTCGGCGCGCTCGAGCGATGAAACGGGAAGTTTTGTTACCTGTTCCAGCACATCGCGGCGGTAAGCATACATGCCGACATGCCTGTAAAACTTATGATGGGTATGCCAGTGTTTTTCCTCTACTCCTTTAATAAACGGGATGACCATACGGCTGAAATAAAGCGCCTCCATTTTATCATTCAGTACGATCTTAACCTCGCCCTGATCAAACAACTCCTCGTGACTGGCGACCGGGATCATTTGCGTTGCCAGTTCCACGGTACCATCATTCAACACGGCAGCGAGCTCATCTATCTGCGCGGGATCAATAAACGGCTCATCGCCCTGAATATTTATTACGTACCGGTAGGGCTGGCCAAGTTGCTGCAGCGCATCCCAACACCGGTCGGTACCGCTCGGATGATCCGCCCCTGTCATGACTGCCTCCCCTCCGAATGACTGCACATGGCTGAGTATCCTTTCATCGTCTGTAGCGACGACCAGCCTGCTCAACGCGCCGCTTTTCGCCGATTGCTCGTAAACACGCTGTATCATACTCTTCCCCTGTATATCTATAAGAGATTTACCGGGAAATCGCGTGGAGGCGTATCGTGCAGGTATTATTCCAACTATCATTGCGGGTTTCGTTCAGTGATCTCAGAATTGACCATCGTGTAAAAGGACGGCGTAGGGATATTCCTTTGATCGAGGTATTCCCGGTAATGTTCGGAGAAATGCATGCGCTCTGTGATGGTGTCGTCATAACGCTCACTCAGACCAGTAAGTAGCTCGGCCGCTTCGCGAAGTCCATGATTGCCTCCGTCGGCCGCCGTAATATAATCAACGTAATTATTCCTAACCGCATAGTCTATGAGCAGCGGATTGCAAGCACGGTTGATCATAATCCGCAGACCGCAGGATTCTGCAACCGAGAAGTCAAGTACGTCATCGAAAAAGAATGCAACTTCATGGGCTTCGATATCGTGGGCAGCGCACAAATGCTGCAAAGACTCTTTTTTGCTCTTCATGCTATAATATACCGCGTGAAAATGTTCGCGACTTGCAAACGTAAAGGTTGCATTGTTCTTCTCGCCGGTAACAACAGCGACAGACGGATTTGCACCCTTTCGCAGAAAGTGACTAAACCGCAGCAGGTTGGTACCCATAGCGTCTACTTCACTGAAGGGGCTGGAACCTTTGTCGTCCTTCATACCATTATTAAAGATGCCGTCCCAGTCAAAAATATATGCCTTGATCTTAAAAAGCTTTTCCTGGATCGCCACCGGCGATGCGTGAAAAGTACCTTTGAACAGATCCGTTATTTGCCGGAAGTCGACACTTTTTCTTAGCATTAGAATCGTTTCAGGTCCTGTATATCCAGCATTCCGCAAGGATTGCCGTTTTCAGTTACAAGTATCGTATCGACGCTCATTTTTTTGAATATTCCGGATGCTTCGTTAAGCAATGCATTGGCATCAACGCTGATCGGGGTCTTATACTCAAGGCTACCGATCTTCTTGCCTAGGATATGCTCCCCTTCCTTTTGCAGCAGGCGCCTGAGGTCGCCATCAGTAAACACCCCCTTCAGGCCACCGTCGGCGTTTACAACCGTAATACAACCGAAGCCATATTCTGTCATCTTCACGATCGCATCCTTAAGGTTGGTATCAGCAGGCACAAGCGGATTTACGCCGTTTATCGCTTCCTTTACACGTACCGTCATAAGCCGGGTGTCGGTAAGAAACTGTTCTGTGCCAACAGTAGTAAAGTTATTGTCTGTGAGTGATTTCAAAATTTTCAATGGCACGGTGATCGTGTGCGCTCCCACATTAATGGCATTACGCACATGCTCTGTAGTGCGCACAGAGCTGAACATGATCTTCGTATCATATTTATAGTGGTTCACCGCTTTTACACACTGCTCAACAAGCGCGAGCGCATCATGACCCTGATCCTGCAGACGACCAACCAGCGGGCAGACGTAAGTAGCGCCCGCATGCATAGCCATGTAAGCCTGCTGGAGCGTGTATACGAGATGCACGTTCACGAGCAGCCCCTCTTTGCGCAATAAATTGCAAGCCCGGACACCTTAAAGCGACACAGGAATCTTAAAGACAGTGCGTTTTGCATCGAGACCGAGATCAAGCTGACGAATAGCCTCTTTAACTACATCTTCTGCTGTATTTCCCAACGCCTCTATCTGGAGTACCGGCACCATTTTTGACAGTTTCACTATCGTTCCGTCTATATCGGTAATACCCTCCCGCTGCATAAAAGTGGGCGTGGTAGTGAGGCCATTCAGAAAGCCTAATTTAAAACCTTCTTCAATCTCTTTGAGATTCGCAGAATCTAAGTATAATTCCATATTTGCTGTTTACCTGTTTGTCAAAATTTTATTGTATGTATCTATCAAAAAAACTTCAGGGTCGAGTACCTGTAAATCTGAAAAAGCCACCGATCAGAACACCGGTCTTTTTTTGCCACATTTCGATCACGCTTTTTTCCGCAAAATATCAGGCTATGGCAAGACAAATATGCAAAAAAAACATTTTTTGCGAGCCTACCGGGGCCTTGCCCCGGCTATCCGCGTAACACATGCCATTGCCGATGATAGTTGCGTCAAAAACTTAATGTTATTTAAGCATCTATCGCCGTTCATTATACGACAAAGTTATTAAAGTGGTACGTATAAACCAATCTTTAAGACCGGGTACTATCAATTCCTGTATTTGACCTCAATAGCATGGAGCTCAATCAGCGGCTTCAGAAATTCTTCCAGCTTGTAGACGCTGAGCTGGCTGGCAGCATCGCAGAGCGCCTTTTCGGGCTCGGGATGCGTTTCGATAAAAATACCGTCTACCCCAGCGGCCAGGCCAGCACGGCTAAGTACGGGCAGAAATTCGCGTGCGCCACCTTTTGCATCTGCACTGGGAATACCATATTTGCGAATAGAATGCGTGATATCGAATACAACCGGGTAGCCTAATTGAGATAAGTGATAAAAACTACGGGGATCAACAACGAGGTCGTTATAACCCATTGTGTAACCGCGCTCGGTAAGGATGATCTGATCATTGCCTGCTTCTTCACATTTGCTTACCGGATGTTTCATATTTTCTGGTGCAAGAAACTGGCCGTGTTTAATGTTCACGATCCGCCCGGTTTTTGCGGCGGCGACCATCAGCCCCGACTGCATACAGAGGTACGCAGGTATCTGCAGCACATCGCACACTTCAGCGGCTGGTGCGGCCTGGTCCGGATAGTGAATATCTGTAAGGAGCGAAAATCCAAATTGCTCTTTCACCTTTGCGAGTATCTTCAAGCCTTTATCAAGGCCGGGGCCGTCATAATATTTCAGGCTGCTGCGATTGTCTTTCAGGAAAGACGACTTGTAGATGATGGGTATGTTAAGTTTCGCACTGACCTCTTTCAGCTTCTCAGCGGTCTTCATCATCACGCTCTCATCTTCGATAACGCATGGGCCGGAGATAAGAAAGAGCTCATCTGCACCGCAATTAATACTTCCTACTTTTATTTTTTTGTTGCTCATAATAAATTCAAAAAGCCAAAACTAAACACGTTAGCATCCGGCTACATTCTCTTATAAAGGTCCTTAATAGTATCGACAGATACTTTATTCTTCCAGTCCGCACCGATAGCGTGATTCCACATGTGCGGTAAATTATATGCTACTTCTGCCATGGCAGTTATTTGTTCGTCCGTCCAGTTCTTACTCAACCCCCGCGGCAACACCACCTTGTGTGTGGCCAGCATCTGCTTTAACTCGGCAACGCCGGTACCATAATAATCTTCCAGGTGCTGAAATGCAAGGCAATTCGCATAACAATGTTTCTCGCCCAGTATTTTTGACAAGCCATATGACAACGCGTGACACACACCTACCTCAGAATAAGTAAGACTGAGACCGCCCATCATGGAGGCAACCATCAGTTTATCGTCGTTGTCGGGTGTCTGCCCCGCTGTTGCGCCCAGGTATATTTCACGGCACAGTTTCAGAGCCTGCTCGGCATAGGCATGGCTGTAGGCATTATTCAAAATACCATTCTCTGATTCGATACAATGAATATAGGTATCCATACCGGTAAACAGCCATTTATCCGTCGGCACAAACGCTATCAGTTCAGGATCCAATATTACCTGGTTGAATACCGTCCAATCACATTTTAAACCAAGCTTCTTTACCGGGCCCGTAAGCACTGCGGTCATAGACACCTCTGCACCGGTACCGGAAATAGTCGGCACCCCCAGATGGTATATGCCCGGCTTTTTAATAAGGTTGAGACCCTGGTATAGTACAGACGAGCCCTCGTTGGTAAACATAAGCGATACCGCCTTGGCAATATCCATAATACTGCCACCACCGACACCAATAACACCCGCGGGCAAGCCTTTGGCGGTCAATATCTCATCGCGCAGACCATCGATCTGGTCTGTTGTTGGCTCATGGGGGTCTACATCAATGAACCGAACCACGTCTTCCGGCTGAACGGGAAACCGTTTTTCCAGGTCGCTACCTTTAAAATAATTATCTACGACAAAAAGAAAGAAACGATCGTTGTCGCTACGCTTTGTGGCAAGGATACCTTCCATCTCGGAAAAGCTACCCCGGCCGAAAACCACCTTATCTATGTTTTTAAAGTTCTTATGCATGTATGTCTGAGCCTTAATACTTCATTGTTTAAAATACGTCAATCCAATACCTGCTCCGCTCATTCGCTAAGCGTGAACCGGCATAGCCTTAGCGGCACAAACAGCGATGTTCTGCGCTAGCGCCCTTACTTCATCTTCGGTCCATGTGCAACGAATGCCGAACGATATCAAACGACCGATTACCTCCTGAGATTTTGGCAACTGCAGGTTATTATAATCCTGCGAAATGCCAAGTACCTGTGCAGGGAGGTTGGATACCGTCTTCATGCTTTTCAGATGGTCCCACTGGTTAATGAAATGATACATATTGGTATACCAATAGTTGAATCCTCCGATTCCGGCCTTGTTAAGTTCATCAACCGTGCGCCCGGCGGTTTCGGTGTCGGGCAGCAACAGGTTCAGGAATGTGGCAGAGTCTCCGGCAGGGTCAGTGAGACGAGCGAACGATATGCCATCGGTCTGTGAGAGGATATCGATCAGCATTTTCTTATTCTTCCTGTTTGCTTCAAGTATTTTCGGAACTTTGCGCGTTTGAGCGAGTGCCACAGCAGCATGCAGCTCACTGATACGATAATTGAACCCTAAAACCGGGTGCTGCTCCATGCCGCGGTTGTTGCCCACATGGTTATGACCATGATCAGAGTAAGCGTCGGCGAGTTTGTATGTTTCTTCGTCGTTCGTCACAAATATTCCGCCCTCACCGGCTGTTGCGATCTTGAAAAAATCGAAGGAATAACTGCCGGTCTTACCAAATAAGCCAACGGAAGTGCCTTTGTACGAAGCCGCGAAGGCCTGCCCTGCGTCTTCAACAAGGATCAGATCGTGTTCTTTCGCTACCTGCATAATCCCATCCATATCGGCCATGCCGCCGCACATATGTACGAGGCAAATGCCCTTGGTTTTGGAAGTAATCGCGTTTTTAATCCCCTGTGCGCTCAGGCAGAGGGTCTCATCTATTTCTGCAAATATGGGTATGGCCCCGATAAACAGCACCGCCTCTACACTGGCAATGAAGGTAAAAGGCGGCACGATCACCTCGTCGCCCGCACCGATGCCTGCGGACGCCAGCGCAATTGCTATTGCGGCCGAGCCATTAGATACTGCATGTGCGTATTTCGCACCGGTGATCTTTCTCACTTCAGCCTCAAATTCGCGGGCCTTCCATATACCTTTACGTTGCTGATCGTGATTGTATCGGAACAGCATACCTGTTTCCAATACATCATTTATTTCTTTGCGTTCCTCGCTTCCGAATAATTCTGTTCCTGGCATAGTGTTGAAATTTTTAGCGTTGCAAAATTACTGTTTATAGATTTAAAAAAGGTTAAAACGATCTTAATACGCGCCGGTAACGACTAGTAAGGGGTCTTCCCGCCTTAAAACTCAAATGATCGATAAAAATTGTCGGGCTTTTTCGCATATTTATTTCAACCATTTTTTATTTTCAATTTCATTCAAAATGTTTTTTGTCGCGCCAGTATGCTGTTGCATAAATGCTTTCAAGGCCACACTTAGCCCATTTCTATAAGCTTCCTCATTTACCAGTTTGGCAAGAATCTCATTATATTCTTTTGCGTTATTTACCGGGAAAACATAGTGAAGGCCGACAAGTTCTGCGGCCTCAACAAATTTTTGATAGACCGGGCCGAAAATAACCGGCAGACCAAATACGGCCGGCTCCAGAATATTGTGGATACCCCCTTTGCGAAATCCGCCGCCGATAAACGCAATATCACCACAGGCGAACAGTCGCGACAGCATGCCGATATTATCAATGATCAGTACTTTGTTGTCCCTGCCGGTA
>CAYNGS010000038.1:0-11974 GCA_964396625.1 uncultured Flavipsychrobacter sp. | reverse complement strand
GCTGCCGGCGGCGGCGGCGGCGGCGGCATTTTTACTGATGCCAATAACGGACTGGATGCGGTTGCCGCAAATGACGGAACAAACGGCGGCGGTGGAGCATTTTTGTACGGTGGCGCCGGTACGTCTGGTAATGGAGGTGTAGCGCCGACAGGTACTTGCAACAACACTTATGCGGCCGGTGGCGCAGGCTGGCTTACAGATGGCGCAGGCGGCCTTGGCTTATGCGTTAATTCAACAGGTGGTCAAACGCCGTTAAATGGCGGCGCAGGTGGCGCTTATGGCGGATCTGCAGGTATAAACGGACCGGGCGGCTTCGGCGGCGGCGGCGGCTCACAAGGGCAATGCGACTGGACCGGCGGCGGCGGCGGCGGCGGATACAGCGGCGGCGGCGGCGGTGTTTATGATTGCGGTTTTGAAGAAGGTGGCGCGCAGCCCGGCGGCGGCGGCGGCTCATACAATATTGGTACGAGCCAGTCGAACACTGTTGGCAATACAGGCAACGGAGTAGTGACCATAACCATTCCTAATTACCTCCCGACATTTGTAAACGGCAGCCCTCAGGCACTTACATTGTGCGAGAATGGCAGTATAGATATCAGTTCCCTTCTGACGGTTAACGATATTAATTCCGGACAAACGCTGACATGGAGTGTTTCAAGTCCTGCTGTAGGCACGCTGAGCGGTTTCAACACTACGGCCACTTCAATTGATGGCAATGTAACACCAAGCGGTTTAACTTATACTCCAATACCCGGCACATCGGGCACTGATGCCTTTATTATAATGGTTGACGATGGCAATGGCGGAACAGCAACAACGACAATAAGTGTTACAATCAACCCCCTGCCAACTCTTTCCGTTGATTCGATCAAATCATATTGCCCCGGAGGAACAAGCACTAACTTATATTATTCGGGTCTTGCTAACACAGCGACACAATTTCCTTATACGGGAAGCATACAAACATGGACTGTGCCTGCCGGCGTAACGAAGATCACAATCACTGCCAAAGGGGCACAAGGCGGGGGTGAATCTTACTGGGGTGGTATTGGCGGCGGTAATGGCGCCATCATCAGCGGCGACGTTACTGTAGTTCCGGGACATGTATTAAGTATATTAACAGGAGGGCAGGGCGCTACTGCCAATGAAGTTGGCGGCGGCGGCGGCGGATCTTTTGTGTGGGATAACACGACGAGTACCCTTTTGATGGCTGCCGGTGGCGGCGGCGGCGCAGGTTCGGATTTCGACCTGGAGACTGCATATCCGGGAAATGATGCTTCTGCGGGTGCGGATGGGGTTAATGGTTATACAATGACCTCAGGTGCGGGCACAGCCGGTAGCGGCGGTGTACAGCCGGCGGGATACGAGACATGGGCAAGCGGCGGAGCCGGATGGTTAACAAACGGTAACGATGGCACTCCGGAAGACTGTGAATTTAGTTCTACCGGGGGCATTACACCACTTGGCGGCGGCAACGGCGGCACAGGCGGTGGCACGTCTGGATATAATGCGGACGGCGGATTTGGCGGCGGTGGCGGCGGTAACGCAAGATGTGGCGCTATCGGTGGCGGCGGCGGCGGCGGTTACAGCGGCGGTGGCGCAGGTGGAGAGGTTTTCCTGGGGGACTTTTTCCCGGCAGGCGGCGGCGGCGGGTCGTTTAACGGTGGCGTCAATCAATCAAATAGCGTAGGCAATACAGGCGACGGAGCGGTAACTATCGGTTATGCTGTTTACAGCATAGTTTGGGACGCAACTGCGCACGGCTCAGGATTTGCTGATGCGACAGATAGCCTTTTAAGGTCTTCTCCTCTTTCAGTTCCTGTTTCAGGGTCTGCTATACCAGGCACCTACAATGGCAGCTTAACGATCGACAACGGTACGTGTACGAGTATCACATACCCGATAACAGTGACTGTTAATCCAATACCCAGTGTAACAGCGCCGGGCAACCAGACGATATGTAATACAGCCTCGACTGCTGAGGTTGATTTTACAGGATCTGCAGTGGCAGGTACAACTTACAGCTGGACCAACGATAACTCAGACATCGGGCTTGCAACTTCGGGCAATGGCAACATTGTTTCTTTCCCGGCAGCGAACAGCACTTTCGCTCCAATAGCGGGGCATATCACGGTGACACCGACAGCAAACGGCTGTCCCGGGCCATCACAGACATTTACTATTACTGTTCTGCCGTCACCGGATGTTAATCCTTCGCTGAACCAGGACATTTGCAATCAAACTTCTACTACATCAATAACATTTAGCGGCGACGTACCCGGCACGATATTTACCTGGACGAACAGCGACGAGACCATAGGACTGGGCTTAACAGCTACAGACAGCATTCCTTCTTTCACAGGAACGAACTCGGGCCCTGATCCGGTTACCGCAAATATCCTGGTGACCACATCAGCAAATGGTTGTACCGGATCTTCCAACAGCTTTACGATAACGATTGAGCCAACACCTATGCTGAGCAGCCCGAGAAATCCTGATCCGTTGTGCGACAGCACGATATTTGACTACGAGCCGACGAGCGAAACAAGCGACGTTTCATTCTCGTGGGTGCGCGACACAGTGGCCGGAAATCCGGCGGCCTTTGGAACGGGCAATCCGTTCGAGATGCTTGTGAACACTACTACCGATCCTGTGGTTGTAAAATATGTTTACACGCTTGTATCGGCTGCCAGTTGCGTGCATGTGGATACTGTAACTGTAGTTGTGAATCCGGACCCGATGCTTACCAGCCCGCTTAACCCGGCCTCAATTTGTGACAGCACTCTGTTCACCTACGTGCCGACAAGCGCTACCCTCGGAACTACTTATACCTGGACACGTGATTCGATACCGGGCATCAGCAATGCAGCGGGATCGGGAAGCGACACGGCGAATGAGATACTGATGAACACAACGCCTGACCCGATAGCCGTGAACTATGTTTATACGCTGATGGCTAACGGCTGCTCGAACATGCAAACTGTGTCAGTGACCGTAAATCCGCGCCCGATGCTGAGCACACCGGTTACACCTGCTGCTGTCTGCGACAGCACACTGTTTACTTACGTGCCAAACAGCGCGACTACGGGCACTACATTCAGCTGGAGCCGTGCAGCAGTAACAGGCATCACTAATGCGGCAGCAAGCGGTGTAGACACCATAATCGAAACATTGGTGAACACGACAGTGAATCCTATCGTTGTTGTTTATGTAGATACCCTGAAAGCAAACGGATGTGTAAATACTCAAAATATAGACCTGGTGGTGAACCCGCGGCCTATGCTGAGCAGTTCGCTCACGCCTCCGTCACTTTGCGACAGCGCCACATTCAACTATACACCGCTGAGCGCAACCGTTGGCTCTGCATTTAGCTGGTCGCGTGCATATGTGCTCGGCATAGACCTTCCTGCAGGCACCGGTACCGGCAACCCGAATGAGCAGATGATCAATAATACCAACGACAACCTGGATGTGACGTATGCCTATACTATAACGGCCAACGGCTGCAGCAACACCGAAAATGTGGTTGTAGTGGTGCACCCGACGCCAACTCTGTCGTCTGTACTGAGCACTACCGCGTGCAGTGGCGCAAGTTTCCTTTACATACCAACGGGTTATGCGTTTGGAACCACTTATACATGGGTGCGCCCGAGAGTTGCCGGCATATTGCCTGCAACACACAGCGGAACAGGCAACATTACCGATACGCTGACGGATAGCCTGCTGACACCGATCACTACCAACTATATTGTGATACTGACCGCCAATGGTTGTTCGCATATTCAGACCGTGACCGTAACCGTGAACCCCGCACCACCGGTGCTCGCCATCACTACGCATCCTGCGTCGTCTTTGTGTGCCGGAACTTTCTACCAGAACTTCGGAACGTCTACCATACCACCGGCAGACCAGCATTATGACTGGGCCGCTACAAATGGAACAGTATGGGCAACGGGCGATAATAAACAATATTGTATCGTCAGCTTCCCCAACCCCGGAAACGCGGTTGTGACGCTGAAATCCAGCATATCTGGATATGGCTGTGTGACCAACAGCACATTTGATGTTACGGTTGGCAGCAGCGTGTCTGACAATCCTGAAGTGATATTCTACAGCGGCCAGTTCCTGTGCCTGCAGAATAATGCGGACAGCTACCAGTGGGGATATGATGATGCGGCTACAATGGATTCAACACTCATTGCAGGCGAGATCAATCCGAACTACTTCAACAGCGCACCTGATTTCACCCACCTGTATTACTGGGTAATGACAACGCATAATGGCTGTAGCCAGAAGTCGTACTACAATGTGCCTACAGGTATCACCAACGTGAATGCCGGTGTGACCGATGTGAAGATATATCCGAACCCGACCAATGATTTCATAAATGTGGATATCAACACAACAGTAGCAGGTGATATAGAGGTGCAGGTGCTGAACATGCTTGGGCAGAAACTGAACACTACGCCGGCTACAGATCATAAGGCAAGGATAAATGTTGCGAGCCTGCCTGCAGGAGTTTATTTAGTGGATTGTTATCGTGAAGGTGTGAAAATAGCGGCTGCAAGGTTTATTAAAAACTAATTTAAGCGTTTAAAAACAGATGCAGCCACGGGTCTTGCGCCCGCCAGCCGGAAGCAGAACAGCTGAGGTGAACCAGGCGAAAGACACAACGCATCGGACCAATAAAAAGACTAAAACAATGCACATGAAAAAAGTATTCTTATTACTGATGGCAGCCGGGGGCGCTTTATCAGCAATGGCACAGGGTCCTTCAGCAGATAACTCGAAGAACGATAAGAAAAATTTTACGAAGGACGCAGACCTGCAACATTGGGTTGTTGACGTGAACCTGCTCGGCGGTGCGCTGATGCAGGATCTGACAACGGCGAAGACGGATGCTAACTACCTGAACGGGGTGAATATAAATACAGGTGGAAACCTGAAATTCAGCAATGGTGTGTCGTATGGATTTGATGCCCAGCTCGGGTATTTCTTCGGCCGCAGCTGTCACTTCGGTATCGGCGCGGGCTTCATGTACCTGGCGCAGCAGGGCGACCTGACCATGGACAGCAAGTACCATGTGGAGTACCAGGCAACTGATTTTAACAACAATATTTACCGGCAGGAGATATCATCTACGCAGGCAATAAAGGAGAAGCTGCAGGTGACGAACATGAACATCCCGATATTACTGAAGTACAAAACGAGGTTTTCGAAAAGGTTAGGATTTACTGCTGATCTCGGCGCCATCATCAACCTGCAACTGAGGAATGAATACAGTACTAATGCCGCCTTTGACTACGAGGCGATATACAAATACACTTCAGGCACAGGTGATCATACCGGACAGCCAACTGTATATGATAACTCGCCGACGCCAAATGCGAACGATGTATTTTATACGAAGGCAGAATATACGCGCGTAAATCCAAACCTGAATGTGCAGCAGTATTTTAATGACCTGCACAACAGGGGTTACAATGTGGGCCTTGGTGTAAAACCCAATAGCAATTCCGGTTCGGTTTCTTATGCAGTGGGTTCTGTAGGATTCCTCGTGCAGCCTTCGCTCAATTACTTTTTATCGGATAATGTAGCGCTTAACATTGGTGTATATTATCTGTACCAGCCCTTTTCGAACACAGCGCAGAGCAATTATATGCTGACGGACAAGACCGGCGCATACAGCTCAGTAATGAATACTGTAACTGCAAGTAACAACCAGTCATTTGGCGGTAACATCGGTGTTCGTTTCTTCTTTGGCAAGCCCAAGGATACGGATGGCGACGGCATACCCGATAAGAAAGACAAATGCCCGCTTGTTTATGGTCTTCCGCAGTTCCAGGGTTGCCCGGACAGCGATGGCGATGGCATACCTGATGCTGAGGATTCCTGCCCGCACACACCGGGTCTTGTTAAGTTCCATGGTTGCCCGGATAGCGATGGCGATGGGATACCTGACAAGGATGATGCGTGTCCGTACCAGGCAGGGCTGCCACAGTTCCATGGCTGCCCCGACAGGGATGGTGACGGCATTCCCGATAAAGATGATCTGTGCCCTGATAAGCCAGGCCTGGCCATATACCATGGTTGCCCGGATACTGATGGTGACGGCGTACCGGATAACGAAGATAAGTGTCCGGATGTAGCAGGACCTGCAGACAATCACGGTTGTCCTTACCCCGCTCCGCCACCACCTCCGGAAGACGACAAGATATCTACGCCGATCATGTTTGAAGTGAACAAGACAGTGATACACAAATCATCTTACCCCACACTGGATGAGGCTTACAGGCGCCTTAACGAAGACAAGGAAAGCTATATTATCGTGGACGGCTATACGGACATTACCGGCAAGCCTGCTTATAACAAGAAACTTTCCCTGAGGCGTGCAGCAGCGGTTAAGGCGCACCTTGTAAAGATGGGTGTGAGCGCGAAACGCATCAAGATCGTAGGACATGGCGCCAACGGCCCCGTGGGCGACAACAGCACCAAAGAAGGCAGAATGCTGAACAGGCGTGCGGTGATGAAGCTGAATGTGGGAGAATAGTCAGCGTTCATTTTTGCAAATAATTGATAATCAGAACGGGCCGGCAACATTGCCGGCCCGTTCTGATTTTTTGAAAAAAAATGGCTTTAATAGTATGTTTATTATTTGCAAGTTAATAACCAAAAAAAATAATATGGAATTAAAATAAGTTTTACCTTTAGGAAATAACTATACCACTAAACTCTTTTAAAATTCTCGAAATGAAAAAGCTCTATTTATTAACTCTATCTATTCTTTTAGCGACTGCAGGCTTCAGTCAACCGGTCACCAGCTATTCCTTCAGTGCCTTTAGCAGCCCATATGTTTCTGTAGCGGGTGGTGTAGGTCCGCTAGCTGCATCCGGTGGAACCACGATAGGAAGTACTCCATGGGACGATTGCTACTACAACAGCATCCCAATCGGGTTCAACTTTGTTTATGGTTGTACAACATTTACTTCAGTTTCGGCCTCGCAGAATGGTTGGGCTGTTCTCGGCCAAACATTACCTTACGGGCCATTCTCGTTTGCAAACACATATGATGATGACCTTGCGAATACCATCTGGGGAGGTGGGTTTGGAAATCAAAATTTACCGCGACCGATCCTGGCACCCTTTTGGGCAGACCTGATAAATGCAGGGGCCTCTGTTTATTACAGCACGACTGGCGTCGCCCCCAATCGGGTATTTACGCTTGAGTGGCAAGGCATGGGCGTTTTTGCAGCTTTTTTCGTCGCGCCAAATGTTAATGAGAGTATAGAGCTGAAATTGTATGAAACAACAAACAATATTGATTTTTGTTACAAATTTTTGTCTACGGCAAGTTCGCTTACCGGCCACCTTGCAATCGGTATAACAGGTGGTGCAGGACCGAGTCCTGTTTTCGGTGGACAGCCTTTTGAATCACTTAACAGCACGGGTGTATCGCCAACACCAAGTTCCGTAACAAATTATACATCACTCACAGGCCAGCCAATCAGTGACCAGGTTTACAGATGGAGCCCTGTATGTACGGGCACACCTACATGTACTGCTGCGGCAAGTGTGGCAAGCGGTTGCAGCCCTTATGTTTCAACGTTATCACTGACTGGCTTGCCGCCATGCATCAACGGTTTTACTTATCAATGGCAATCGTCTCCTGACGGCATTGCGTGGGCGAATGTCGCCGGAGCTACCAATGCGACCTATACAGCGTCAGTTGTTCTTTCGATATATTACCGTTGTATCGTAACCTGTACCAACTCAGGCCTTAGCTATACCACTGCCGGAATATTCCTTAATCTCGGTACGCCTGCAGGCGGCATTACGGGGCCTAGCATAGTTTGTGCCGGTTCAACAATTACGTTGAGTGATGCTACGCCGGGTGGTACCTGGAGCAGCAGCAGCCCGCCTGTGGCCAGCATAGGTTCATCGAGTGGAGTCGTCACAGGTGGCCCTGCGGCCGGCAGTGTGACAATTACGTATACGCTGGGCTCAGGATGCTACTCCACCGCAACAGTGAATGTTGTTACGACCCCTGCATTGATCAGCGGACCTGGCGGCGTATGTACAGGTAGCACAGTAACGCTTACAGAGGCGATTGGTGGCGGTACATGGAGCAGCGGATCGCCCTCAGTGGCTACCATCGGAACATCGTCGGGAATTGTATCCGGATTAACACCCGGTACTACGCTTATAACTTATTCGTTAGGGAGTTGCACTACTACGAGAACAGAGACAGTCAATGCGTCGCCGCCTGCGATAACGGGGCCCTCGACGGTTTGCACAGGTTCCTCGATCACATTAGGCGATCCTATTGGAGGCGGGACATGGTCTACGTCATGGCCTGGTGCGGCAACGGTAAATCTGACGACAGGGGTGGTGACGGGTGTGTCAAGCGGCCCATCAGTTATTACCTATACTGCGCCTGGCGGATGCACCATTACGACGACAGTAAATGTGAATTCGCTTCCGAGCTTGCTCGTAACCAGCAGTGTTTGTGCAGGTTCGTCTACACCTCTTTTCCCAGGTCCGATCGGTGGTACATGGTCGGTAAGTGATGCGTCGATCGGTACGGTTGACCCTGCCGCCCCGGCTTTGTGGGGTGCGTCTTCGGGCACAGTTGTTGTTACCTATACGTTGGCTACCGGCTGTTACACAACCGCGAGTGTAGTTGTATATCCTTTGCCGGCACCGATAGGCGGTGTAAAGCATGTGTGTGTGGGAGGCACGGCAACGCTTACTGATGCTTCAGGTGGCGGTATCTGGATCAGCGGCAATAACGCGATCGCGTCCATTGATGATGGTACAGGTACATACATCGGCGACTCTGCGGCAACCGTGACCATGACCTACGAAGTGGTGACAGGTTGTTTTGTGACCACAACGGTCACGGTCAATCCTACGCCGCCGGCGATAGTCGGTGCCAGCACACTGTGCCCGGGCATGCTTGATACGCTGACAGATGCCATGCCAGGTGGAACCTGGAGCAGCAGTGATGGTACCGTAGCGACGGTCGGCGTGGGCACAGGCATAGTACATGGTGTAGCTGCAGGGTCTGTTATCATTACTTATACGGCGCCGGGAGGCTGTTTTAATGTTATAGGCATAACGGTTTATACACCACCTGTCGCGATCACAGGAACGCCGCACGTATGTGTTGGACAGTCCACGACGCTCGCTGATGCTGCGGCTGGCGGTACCTGGAGCAGCAGTAACAATCTTATTGCCACCGTGACACCCGGTCCCGGTGTCAGTGGCGGTCATGTGTGGGGTTTTAATGCCGGCGTAGCGACGATCACCTATACGCAAGGCACGGGTTGTTTTGTGACGATGCTGGTGACGGTCAATGCGGCGCCCCCGCCGATCACGGGCCCGCACATCGTGTGCCAGGGATCGACGATAACTTTGGCTGATTCCATCAGCGGCGGCACCTGGACGAGCAGCAGCTCTGCGCTTGCGACCGTTGGCGCCTCCACCGGTATAGTGGGCGGCGTGAGCCTTGGCGGCGTAACGATCACGTATTCCCTTGGCGGCACGTGTGTGGCCACGTATACGGTAACGGTGAGCCCGCTGCCCCCGGCCTGTTCCGTTACCGGCGGCGGCGCGTACTGCGCCGGCGGCACAGGTGTGCATATAGGCCTTAGCTGTTCCACATCAGGCGTCTCTTACCAGTTGTATATGAGCGGCGTGCCGATAGGCCCTGCAATGACCGGCACGGGCGGCCCGCTGGACTTCGGCGTGTTCACGACGGCCGGCACCTATACGATAGTAGCCACCAATATAACCACAGGGTGCAGCAGGGTAATGACCGGCAGCGCCACGATCACGATAAATCCATTGCCGGCAGTGTACACGGTAACGGGCGGCGGCGCGTACTGCGCGGGCGGCCCGGGTGTGCACATAGGGCTGACAGGTTCTGACCCCGGCGTCAGTTACAAATTATACAAAGGAGCATTACTGATAGCGACCGTTACAGGTACCGGCGGGCCGATAGATTTCGGACTGATAACCGGAGCAGGCACCTATACGGTCACCGCTACGACAGCCGCAGGCTGCACGGCAAACATGACCGGCTCGGCCACGGTAACGATCAACCCGCTACCGACAGCCTGCCCTGTAACGGGCGGCGGCAGCTATTGTGCCGGTGGCACAGGCGTGCATGTAGGACTCGGCTGCTCAACCACCGGCATCATCTACCAGCTGCTTCGTGACGGCATACCTGTAGGCCTGCCCGTTGCAGGCACCGGCGGGGTCCTCGACCTTGGCTTACAGACCATAGCAGGCACCTATACGATAGTGGCCACAAACACAGTAACCGGCTGTAGCAATACGATGACCGGCAGCGCGATCGTATCCATAAGCCCGATACCGACGATCACGGGCGGTACGGCAGTATGTGTGAGCGCCTCAATAACACTTTCGGGCACACCGCCCGGCGGCACGTGGAGCAGCAGCAACCCTGCCAATGCCACGGTAGGCTCACTGAGCGGCACGGTAACCGGCCTTACGACCGGCACCAGCACGGTGATCACCTATACGAGCCCCGCAGGCTGTGTCAATACCACGACCGTGAACGTAAGCCCGTCACCTACGGTGATCACGGGCCCGGCAACGGTATGTATCGGTTCGTGTGTAACAGAAACAGACACGATAGGCGGCGGTACCTGGACGAGCAGTAACCCGGCCATAGCCACGGCAGGGCTGTCCAGCGGCTCCGTATGCGGACTTACCCTGGGTGTGGTGAACATCACCTACTCCTTGGGGTCAGGCTGCACGGTGACAAAAACAATGACCGTGACCCCTGCACCGGCAGCTATCGGCGGCCCGTCGGCTTTGTGCAACGGCGCCTGTGTGAACGAGACCGATGCAGTGGGCGGCGGCACGTGGAGCAGCAGCAATACGTCAATAGCCACGGTGAGCACTACCGGCACGGTGTGCGGCGTAGGCACAGGCCCTGTGACGATCACCTATACGGTAGGCGGCTGTATCGCCACCAAATCAATGACGGTGAACTTTGCACCGACCGCCCTCGGCGGCCCCGGCACCGTATGTTCAGGTTCTGCGATAACGATCATCGAGAGTATCGACGGCGGTGTATGGACGAGCAGCAATACGGCAGTAGCCAGTGTGGGCTCCACGGGCATAGTTACCGGCGGCGGTCCGTTACTGGTGCCTGCCACAGTTACGATCAGCTATTCATTAGGCGGCACCTGCGTGGTGACGAAAGTGATAACGGTTAACCCGGTAGCCCCGATAACAGGCCCCACAGGCGTGTGCGTAGGCGCTACGGCCACACTGGCCGACGCGGTAACGGGCGGTACATGGAGCAGCGGCGGATCTGCCACCATAGGACTTACGACAGGCACCTACGGCGGAGCAGTTCCCGGCACGAGCCTGATTACCTATACGACCGCTGCAGGGTGCACGGCGACCCAGACAGTAACAGTGCAGCCGGCGCCGGTAGCCATCACCGGCCCCACAACGGTATGCGTGGGCGACAGCATCACCCTTACCGACGCAGTAGGCGGCGGCAGCTGGACAAGCAGCAGCACAGCCATAGCTACGGTAGGCTCGCTGAGCGGTATCGTGCATGGTGTATCCCCCGGCCCGGTAACGATCACCTATTCGCTGGGCAGCGGCTGTACAAAAACAATACTTATCAATGTAAATGCACTGCCAACGATAACGGCAGCGACCACACGCGTATGCTCGGGCTCCGCGATCACGCTCATTGGCAGCCCCTCCGGCGGCACGTGGACGAGCAGCAACAGCACTATAGCAACGGTGAACTCCACCAGCGGCGCAGTAACCGGGGAACCGGTATTGTCGGCCACGACGGTAACGATAACCTACACCATAGGTGCCGGCTGCAGCAGGAGCACCACAGTAACGGTGAACCCGATCCCCGGACCTATATCCGGTAACACAACAATATGCGAAGGCGGCACATCGATACTGAGCGACG
>CAYNGS010000037.1:0-12006 GCA_964396625.1 uncultured Flavipsychrobacter sp. | reverse complement strand
GGGCCAGGTGCACAGCTGGAACTTTGAAGGGGACGTAAATGGTTACGTCATTAACTTTTCTGAGAACCTGTTTCGCTCTTTCCTTTCCGATCATCAGTTCCTGGAACAATTCCGGTTTTTCAGAGGTGTGGCAAAAGAGAGTGTGATAAAGCTGTCGAAAGACACGTTTTCCGAGGTTACAAACACCGTCGGGAAAATTGTTGAAGAAGTGCAGACCAATGGCCCGCTCAGTATAGACATGGTATGTGCGCAATTGCTGACGCTGCTGATAGCGGTGGACCGGGAAAAGTCGGATCGGGTGCTGCATGAGGTACCGCAGCAGAACCAGTTGTTGCTTTATAATTTTCGAAAGCTGGTGGATCAGAATTTTGCGCAAAAGCGATTGCCGAAAGAATATGCGACGATGCTATATATTACACCAAATCATCTGAATGCGCTTTGCAATGACCTGCTGGATAAGTCGGCGGGAGCGGTGATCAGGGACAGAATACTGCTGGAAGTGAAGCGACTGCTGATCAATGCCGATACCGGCATTTCGGAAATAGCCTATCAATTGGGTTTCACCGATAATTCTCACTTAACCAAGTTCTTTAAAAAATACACCAATGCTACGCCCGACGAATTCAGAAGGTCTTCGCTGGGGAAAGCTTAAAACCGATATTATGCAAACAGAAGATTTGAAAAAGGAACCCAGCCTCGTATGGAGCGTGGTGACAAACAGATGCCCGCACTGCCGAAAAGGAAAATTGTTCACGGATCCCAACCCTTACCATCTCAAAACGACGATGAGCATGCCGGAGCATTGCCCGGTGTGCGGTCAGCCTTTTGAACTGCAAACGGGTTTTTATTATGGTACCGGCTATGTCAGCTATTTCCTGTCTGTCGCCATTATACTGCTGAGCTTTGCGGTGTGGTATGTGACCATAGGTTTTTCGCTGCACGACAACAGGCTATATTGGTGGCTTGGCACCATTTCTGCGCTGCTGTTGGTTCTGCAGCCAGCGTTGCAAAGACTCGGCAGGTCTATATGGATAGCGTGCTTTGTGAAGTATGATCCGGGTTTGCAGATCAATTAGCTGGTTTGGCTTTGCGCAGTTGGTTGCCGGACGGAGTCCTGCTTTTCATTACCTGGTTTTAATCTGAAGACTTAAACAAGGGCGGGAGCTACCTGTTAATGTACTTTCACCTGGGCCTCAACTACCGACAGCGCAATGATATTCACAATCTGCCTTACGGTGCTGCCCAATTGCAACACGTATACCGGCTTGCGCAGGCCAAGTAATATGGGCCCGACAGCCTCCGCACCGCCCACTTCCTGCAACAGATGGTACGCAATATTACCAGCAGCAAGATTAGGGAATATGAGCACGTTTGGAGACTCGTTCACGAGGTCGGAGAAGGGGTAGTTTTCCTTCAACAGGTCCTTGTTGAAAGCGACGCCAGCCTGCACCTCTCCATCTATGATCAGATCGGGGCGCTCCTGCTTGATACGTTCCACTGCATTGCGCACAAGGGTAGCCTCGGGTGAAAGGCTGCTGCCGAAATTGGAATAGGACAGCATGGCGATCCTGGGCTTGATA
The DNA here is from genome assembly GCA_964396625.1 of uncultured Flavipsychrobacter sp. Classification (GTDB taxonomy): domain Bacteria; phylum Bacteroidota; class Bacteroidia; order Chitinophagales; family Chitinophagaceae; genus Nemorincola. The sequence continues at coordinate 10,426 of CAYNGS010000037.1, read as the reverse complement.
TTGAAACTGTTTATGACATCCGCTGTAAGCAGGGTTATATCAATGAGCTCATCTTCGGTGGGGTTGAAGTTGAGCGTAGTGTCTGCAAAAAAGAGCGGGCCTTTTTTTGTAAGCATGATATACATGCCGGCGACCCTATTGGTGCCTTCGGATATGCCGATTATCTCAAGGGCGGGCCTGATGGTGTCGGTATACTTGCGTGTGAGACCGGATATCATTGCGTCGGCCTCACCGCTGTTTACCATCATGCAGCCGTAGAATGTGCGATCGCGCATGACCTTCTTGGCTTCATAGAGGTTATAGCCGCGGCGCTTGCGCATGTTAAAGAACGCCTCGCCATATTCGTTGCGTTTCTTTTCGGATATTTCGCTCAGCGGGTCTATAATGAGTGCGTCCTGCAGGTGCAGGTTATTTTCGGCAATCAGCGCTTGTATCTTTCCCTCATTGCCCAGCAATATCGGGATGGCTATGCCCTCGTCTTTGGCGATCTGTGCGGCCTTGAGTATCTTAATATTCTCTGCCTCTGCAAAAACGACACGTTTCGGATTTTGCTTTGCTTTGTTGATGATATAGCGCAGCAGGTTATCGTCGCTGCCGAGGCGGCGATGCAGCTCACTTTCGTAAGCCTCCCAGTCTGTAATTATTTTTTTTGCAACACCGCTATCTATAGCAGCCCGCGCTACGGCTACGGAAACGCTGACAAGCAGGCGGGGATCGAGCGGTTTGGGAATGATGTAGTTGGGGCCATACTTGAGAACAGCATTATTGTAAGCCACGTTTACGATATCCGGCACCGGTTCTTTCGCCAATTTCGCAAGGGCTTTGACCGCAGCAAGTTTCATCTCCTCGTTAATGGACCCTGCACGCACATCGAGCGCGCCACGAAAGATATATGGGAAGCCGAGCACATTATTTACCTGATTGGGATAATCGCTGCGGCCCGTAGCCATGATCACATCGGGCCGGGCTGCCATAGCATCGTCATAGGTGATCTCGGGATCGGGATTGGCCAGCGCGAAGACGATGGGTTTCTTTGCCATACTCTTCACCATATCCTGCGAGACAATATTTGCTTTCGAAAGGCCGATGAATACATCAGCACCTTCCATTGCTTTTTTCAGATCAACAGGCTTCATGTCCCTCGCAAACTGCTGCTTGTAAACGTCTATATCTGTACGGCTTTTTACGATCAGGCCTTTACTGTCGAACATGTATATATTCCCGACCCTGGCTCCGAGTGCGAGGTATATCTTGCAGCATGATATCTCGGAGGCACCGGCACCGCTCACCACGATCTTAACATCCGCTATCTTCTTCTTCACAATATCGAGTGCATTGAGCAACGCGGCACCGCTGATGATGGCTGTGCCGTGCTGATCGTCATGCATAATGGGTATGCTCAACTCTTTCTTTAGCCTTGTTTCTATTTCAAAACACTCGGGCGCCTTTATGTCTTCGAGATTTATGCCGCCGAAGGTGGGCTCAAGCGCCTTTACTACACGCACAAATTCATCTATATCGTTTACATTCAACTCAATATCAAAGACATCGATATCTGCATAAATTTTAAACAGCAGGCCCTTGCCTTCCATTACCGGCTTTGATGCTTCGGGGCCAATGTTTCCAAGGCCGAGCACAGCTGTGCCGTTTGAGATAACAGCTACCAGGTTGCCTTTTGCCGTGTACCGATAAACGTTCTCAACATTGTCATGTATCTCCATGCAAGGCACGGCAACGCCTGGAGAATAGGCAAGTGCAAGATCGCGTTGTGTCTTTGTTTCTTTTGTAGGAACTACTTCAATTTTACCCGGCCTCCCCTTCTCATGATATTCAAGTGCATCTTCCCTTCTAATCAGTTGTGCCATCGTACTTTTATTATTTTGAATCGTGTAAGTTACAAATTTTAACTTCGCGTGATATAAATTAATGTTTTTCGATATCCTTTTTTGAATGAATACAACCAGGTTACTGACGACCATATGCTGGTGTGTGCTGGCCGCTACTTGCTTTGGTCAGCAGCCTGCGCGGGTCAATGCTGATTCCTTCAGGCATTACGGAATTAATCCGCATTACAAGTGGATAAAATGCGAACCGATAGAGCAGAAGAATTTTTACCTGTTGGCGATACTGGAACGCGACCCGGTGCTGAGGACCACTGTTACAGAGGACAAAGCGCTGCGCAATGTCTTTAGCCGGTATTCGTCGCAGGCCAGTACGCTTGACGTTAATTGCGGGGATGTGCCGGCCTGTTATACAAAAACCATGTTATGCGACAGTGCATCAGTGCAGCAGGTTGCAGAGCGGCTGGGGTATTTGTTTGTGAATGATGCTGCGTTCAGGAAACGCCTGCAGGTCCATCTACACGAAAGCGGCGCATTTGTGAAATGGTATGGAATGGATGACAGCCGGATGCTAATGATGGCATGGAAACAGGAAACAGGCGCGATAAACCAGATCATTACAAACTATACCACCAATAAAGGTTTTCGTTACCCCGACATTGATTCTAATTTTTACGATGTAAGGAGCGCAAAATTCAAAATTCAGTTAAGGAGCCTTTTTGAGCAATACAGATCGCGACCTGACAGTACATTCCTGTTTTTTCATCCATCTATGAAACTGGCTTTGGACCTGCTGAAAATAGCAGGCCGGGACGAAGCGTCAAGGAACGAACCTGCATCAAAAGTCAACAGCAGTGCTTTGGCCCGAATAGCCCATACGGATTGGAGTAAATACCCTTTTTCAGTCATCCTTATTTTTGGCGAAGGACCGAACGACAAGAGCAACATAAGCGCGGGTGGCAAGCTGCGGTGCGATGCCGGGGCTGAGCTGTACCGGCAGGGGAAGGCACCGTTCATAGTAGTTTCGGGCGGATATGTGCATCCCTTCCGAACTCAATGGTGTGAAGCATTGGAAATGAAGAAATACCTGGTCGGGAATCACCACATACCACAGGAAGCCATCATAGCAGAACCGAATGCCCGGCATACGACGACCAATATAAGGAATACCGGCCGACTGATCTTTCGCAACGGGATGCCTGCCGGGAAGAAAGTACTTGGAGTCAGCAGCAACAATCATATAGATTATATGTTATCTCCGATATTCACATGGCGCAACAACAATGATCTCGGATATCTGCCGTATGCGGGCCTGAAGCGAAACGGTGAGCAGACCATTGAGTTTTACCCGCTAGTGGAAACGCTGTTTTGGGATGCCGAAGACCCGCTGGACCCGTAGCAGTTTTTTCGGTACGATATTTGGTGTAGGTATACGATACGATCGGATTTTGCAGCAAAATTTAATGCGAAATTAATTTTGTATAACTAAATAAATTATATTCAAATTGGTTTGCCCGATTAGTACAAATTAGCGTGAATTGATTAAATTTGCCACCTTGTAGTTTTTTGGGATAGATTTAATTTCTACCGGTTGGGCCAAATCCGATAATTGGTGCTAATGGATATTTCTCAGAAGATTATATATCAAAACAAAAAATAGAAAAATGAAAAAAAGTCTTTACTTACCAGGTCTGTTGGCTGCTTGCTTTATGTTATTATCAGTTGTAGTTAAGGCGACGTTGCCAACAATCACTACAAACCCGAAAAATGATACTGTTTGCGCCGGTGTTCACACAGCTTTTTTCATTGCTGTTAATGACACTCCGGATACATCGCCGATTACCATAGTGTGGCAGGTGTCGACAGACGGTAGCACCTGGTCGAGCCTCAGTGATACGACAATTGATACTGTAGTTTATTCGGGTATGACGTCCGATACACTTCATGTGATCGCCCACAACATGCTTAACGGCTATTTGTACCGGGCAATCGCAACCGATACTTCAGGATCTGACACTTCGCTTGCTGCCATGCTTAAGGTAGACACGCTTGATGCAGGGGTAATTACCGGGCCTTCGGTGGTTTCGGGGCTCGGGTCTGTATGTGTCGGGTCTACAACGACTTTAGCTGATGCGATAAGCGGCGGCGTATGGAGCCATATCAACCACCTTGCTGACACGCTTGACCCGACGACAGCAAATGTAACAGGGCTGGCACGAGGCTTTGATACCATCAAGTACGTGGTTACCAATGTGTGCGGCGCTGCAATTACCCAGATCACAATGCGTGTAGATACGATCGTAGTTGCGCTGCCAATAACCGGCCCAGCAACAACATGCGTGGGTCACACAATCGATCTGGCCAACGAAAATGTGTTGGGCACATGGTCATGGAATCCTAGCAACGGTCATGCGGGTGTTGCAACTGACGGCACGCTGACGGGGTTGTCATATGGCAAGGATACGATCACTTATGCCTTCACCAATGCTTGTAACTCGGTTGCGTCGACAATCGTTGTACAGGTAGATACTTTGCTTAACCACGGTGTTATATCCGGAGATACGGCTGTATGCACGGGCTCCTGGACGGCGCTTAGCGAAACAGTTGGCGGCGGTGTGTGGATCAGCAGCAACACAGATGTTGCGGTAATTGACGGTTCGGGTAATGTTACCGGTATCTCCCAGGGTACTGTTACGATATCGTACTACCTGGCAAACGGATGCGGGGCGAGCGTTGCAACACATACTTTGCATGTAGCACGCGGAGCCAGTGACATCACCGGAATCGACAGCGTGGGAATTGGTGGCACGCGTACACTCTCCGACAGCACCATAGGCGGCACCTGGAGTATCAACATCAGCGATACATCTATAGCCACTATCAACGGAACTACCGGCACTGTAACAGGTGTGGGTGCGGGTGTTACTACAGTAACTTATTCAGTAACAAACGTTTGTGGTACAAGTATGGCTACTGCGACCTTTTATGTAGGCTCTGCCCCATATGTCCACGGTATCAATGGCCCCGGATCCGTATGTATCGGCAGCACGATAACACTTACCGACACAACGCTGGGTGGTACCTGGAGCAGCAGCAATGATACCATTGCCTCAATTGACCCTGTAACCGGGGTAGTTACCGGTAACATTTCAGGAACAGTTAATATCTCATACATGTTTAATAACGGATTTGGTACAACAACTGTTGTGAGGTCAATATTTGTCGACCATAAGCCGGTTATATCTCTGACAGGACCAAATACTGTTGCACTGGGTGGAAACTATTTCTTCAGGGCCACTCCTCCCGATGGTACTTTTTCTGCTACGAGTCCCACAATGGGGCTGATAGTGAGCGTACTTGATTCAAATTACGGCGGTGTTGCTTATGTAACATTTGCATCCTTTGTGGTGGTAAATGCAGGAAGGGATACAATACACTACAGGTACACCAATGAGTGTGGAACTGCAGACAGCATCTTTGTAATAAGCTTGTTGCCGGTACGTGTAAATACGCTATCGAACGACGGATCGACATTGGACGTTTATCCTAACCCCAACAATGGTGCAATTACCGTTAACTTGACATCAGGTGTTACCGAGGATGCAGTGGTTACCATAACCAATGTTGTTGGCGAGAAAGTGAAGGAAGTGAAAATATCTACCAACACGCCGACGAGCCTCGACCTTGACCATCCGAACGGTATTTATATACTGACCGCAAATACGTCGACCGGCAAGTACACGGCGAAGATCTCTGTAGCTAAGTAAAGTTGCAATAATATCATGTAAAAGGGCCGGCTGATCGCCGGCCCTTTGTATTTGCATATAGTGATAAAATAGTCAATAAAACCAGGGGTGACGACGATCATTAAACAATTATCCGATTAAATTCTATTTTTGCGGTTCAAATTTAAACCAGTAAACAGATGAGTTTCATAACAGATATCGTAGCGCGGCAGATATTGGACAGCCGTGGCAATCCTACTGTGGAAGTAGATGTTCATACAAGCGACGGCATGACAGGCCGTGCTGCAGTGCCGAGCGGAGCGAGCACCGGCAAACATGAGGCGGTGGAACTCAGGGATAATGATAAGAAGAAATACGCGGGTAAGGGTGTGCTGAAAGCAGTGAGCAATGTGAATGACATAATAGCGGAGGACCTGTATGGCTGGGATATAACCGACCAACGCGGGCTGGACAAGGCTATGACCGACATTGACGGCACCCCTAACAAAAGTAAACTGGGGGCTAACGCGATACTTGCCGTAAGCATGGCTGCGGCAAAAGCTGCAGCACAGACAGTGGGGCTGCCCTTGTACCGCTATGTGGGCGGCGCAAACGCATGTACGCTGCCTGTGCCGATGATGAATATACTGAATGGTGGCGCCCACGCTGATCATAAAATAGATTTCCAGGAATTTATGGTCATGCCTGTTGGAGCATCAAGCTTCAGTGAGGGGCTGCGGTGGGGTGTGGAAATATTTCATACGCTGAAAACGGTGCTGAAAGAAAAAGGATACAGCACAAATGTGGGAGATGAAGGTGGCTTTGCGCCCAACATACAGAGCAATGAAGAAGCGATAGAAACAGTGCTGAAAGCGATAGAGAAAGCGGGGTATAAGCCGGGCCTGCAGGTGAGCATAGCTATGGATGCTGCAAATAGCGAACTATTTAACGACAAGGATAAAAAATATCATTTTCATAAGAGCGATGGCAAGAAAATGAGTAGTGACGAACTGGTGGAATACTGGGTAAAATGGTGCAAAAAGTATCCGATAGTGAGCATAGAGGACGGCATGGCAGAAGACGACTGGAAGGGTTGGAAAAAGCTAACCGAAGCGCTGGGAGACAAAGTGCAACTGGTAGGCGACGACCTGTTTGTGACCAATGTAACCCGGCTGGAGAAGGGCATAAAAGAAAGCATAGCTAACGGGCTGCTGGTGAAGGTGAACCAGATAGGCACACTGAGCGAAACCATGGATGCGGTATCTATGGCGCAGCACAACCGCTATAATACCATTATGAGCCACCGCAGCGGCGAGACCGAAGATGCGACGATAGCAGACCTGGCAGTGGCGCTGAATTGCGGCCAGATAAAAACAGGATCGGCGAGCCGGAGCGACCGTATGGCAAAATATAACCAATTGCTGCGGATAGAAGAAGAATTGGGCCTAAATGCGTTTTACCCCGGCAAGACACTGCGATTTGGGAAATAAGCCTGCGGGACTGTCGCCTGGCAGGTCGCTGTGGAAATGTTGAAAAGTGATTGGCGCGTGCAGATAGAATTTTAGCTAATTTTGAAAAACTGACGCAAAACCCGAAGGATGAAGAAGCTGGTTAAAATAATCACGAACAAATACCTGATCACGACGGTTGCGTTTGTGGCATGGACGGTATATTTTGACCAGAACGACTGGATATCGCTACAGCAGCGGCAGAAGGAGCTGAACGGGGTGAAGGACAATATCGCTTACCTGAACAACGAAATAGCACGGATGAATGCGGAGCGAAACGATCTGCTGACCAACCCGGCAAAACTGGAACAATATGCACGTGAAAACTTCAGGATGAAGCATGACGGTGAGGATGTGTATGTAATCGAGCAATAACTTTTTTATACCAAATTGATGCGAAAGACCACTGTAATAGTGGTCTTTTTGCATTTCTGCTTCGTTGGGTACAACCTTTCGAAACCGGTGCTTATAGGATTTTGCTATATTGCAATAGGAAGAAATTGTGAACCACGGCGCACTAAAAATGGTTTAAGTGACAAATAGTATTCACCTTTGGTTATTAAATTTTTGAATGATAACGATAATATCGGGCACTAACCGTGCTGACAGCATGACGCTGAGGCTGGCTAACCTGTACTATAAACTGTTGTCGGAAAAGGCAAATGATGTGCGCTTACTGTCGCTAGAGCATAAGGAAGTGTGGGAACGCGGGCCGGCCATGCTGGCGCTGGAGCAGGAGTACCTGGTGCCGGCACAGAAATTCGTACTGATCATGCCCGAATACAATGCCAGCTTCCCCGGCATACTGAAAGTGATGATGGACAACAGCGATGTAAAAAAATGCTGGTGGTATAAAAAGGCAATGCTGGTGGGGCTCTCTGACGGGAGGGCGGGAAACCTGCGCGGCCTGGAGCATATGACAGCGATATTGCACTACCTGAAGGTGCATGTGCTGTACAACAAACTGCTACTGTCGAAGGTAAATGAAGAAATGGACCAGCAAGGTGTACTACTGAAGCCGGCAACGGAAAAACTGATACCAGAGCAGGTAGAAGATTTTTTGAAATTCTAAACTATACATATGCGGTTGAGGGTAATGCTGATCGTTTTAAGCATCATAGGCCTGGCGGAATATTACAGCTTTATAGTGGTCAGGTCGTCGGTGCGCAATTTGCCGTCGGTGTGGCGTATCTCATTGATCTCGGTGTACCTGTTCCTGACCACACTGAGCTGGATGGGCCTGATCTTTTTCAGGCAGATAAACTGGGCGGGTGTGCCTCACCTGCTGCGCAATGTGTATATCGCATTTGTGCTGGGCTTTGTGGTGGGTAAGATACTCGTGCTGCTCATTATGCTGGTGGACGATATAAGACGGCTTATTACATGGCTCATTACTTCGCTCGCCTATAACAATGCCCCAGACCCGAGCGACACCAGCGGAGGCATTGAGCGCTCGGTGTTCCTGAAGAGAGTGGCTTTAGTGCTGGGCGGACTGTCGCTGCTGGGCTTCACCTATGGCATCCGCAACCGGTACAACTACCATGTTCGCAAGGTAAAACTCAAACTTGCATCTATACCAGAGGGTTTCAAAGGGCTGAAGATCGTACAGATATCGGATATACATACGGGCAGCTTTGACAACCACAGCGCTGTGGCGCATGGTATACAACGGGTGCTGGACCAGCAGGCAGACATCATATTTTTTACCGGCGACCTGGTGAATAACCATGCTGATGAGGTGGATGCGAAATACCAGGAGATCTATTCCCGGCTAAAGGCGCCAATGGGGGTTTACTCCACACTCGGCAATCATGATTATGGCGATTATGTGGCTTGGCCGACGGCACAGGCCAAGATCGATAACCTGGAAAAACTGAAACGTATACATGCGGCAATGGGCTGGCAGCTGATGATGAACGAGCATGTGGTGCTGGAGCGGGGCAATGATAAAATAGCGCTGATAGGCGTAGAGAACTGGAGCGCCAAGGCAAACTTTACACGGTATGGCGATATGCGCAAGGCATATGACGGGCTGAAGGAAAAGAACATACCTTTTAAGATATTGCTGTCTCATGACCCGTCGCACTGGCATGCGCAGGTGGTGCCTGAATATGGCGATGTGCAGCTAACGCTGAGCGGCCATACGCATGGCATGCAGTTTGGGGTAGACAGCAAGTGGTTTAAATGGAGTCCAGTGCAGTATATGTATAACGAATGGGCGGGGTTATACACGCAGGGAACCCAAAACCTGTATGTGAACCGCGGATTCGGGTTCCTCGGCTATCCTGGCAGGCTGGGTGTGCTGCCGGAGATCACGGTCTTTGAGCTGGGTTAGGCTTTTTTAAGTCTTGCTTACGTTTTTTCAACTGCCCCTGCGACCAACCGGACAATCTCAAAAAATATTTTTTCTAAAAACCGTTGAAAATGAAAAAACTGGCACGAAATTTTCTATATACTATATAGAAAAGAATAAAAGGACCCAATCAAAAAAAGAGAGGTAGGTATGTGCGGTTACATGATCTTATTCGCCTTTACAATGTCTTTGATAATCAACGTTGTCGAAAAGAAAATCACAACCCGGAACGATGCATTCAAACCAATGGATGAAACGGGCGATCCCATCGCGGTAAAGGAGGCGGAAAACTAACAAAAACAGCAAGACGGGAGCAAAAACAATATATCCCGCCCAAGGGCAGGATATAACTTATCTATAGATCAGTTGATTATTTGCCCTTCTTGGCAGGAGCAGACTTAGCCTGTGATGCCTTGCCACCGTTATCTACACCCTGAGGTTTTTGGAAGAACATAACCGAAATGACGCAGAGGCCGCCGATAACGCCGATCAGTGTCCAGGTGCCTTTTTCCATCACATCGGTAGACTGCTTTACGCCCATTACGGCAGAACTCATATTGCCGAAGGTACCGGTAAGACCACCACCTTTCGGATTTTGGATTAAAATAAAGAACGCCAGTATCACGCAGGCCAAAAGTATGAGTATAGTTATTACGGGTATCATGATTGCTTATCCTTTAAAACTTCTTCTATTTTGCGGGCAAAGTACGCATTTTTTTGAGGATTTCGCAAACTTAATTTGCGATACATCTCAATAGCCTTGTCGTATTTGCCTTGTTTTATATATAAATCGGCCAACGTCTCGCTGGCGAGGCCATCTTCGGTAGATATGGAGTTCACGGCCATCTCGAACACATTTTCGGGTATTTCGTCATTTTCCTCCTCAAGGGCGGCAGCCAGTTTCTCCTTTTGCCACATGGTGCGCAGGGCTTTCTGGTCTTTGGTCTCCTCATCCCGGCGCTCGGCGGTATTTCTGAAATGAACCAGCCACTCAGAGAA
>CAYNGS010000036.1:0-12078 GCA_964396625.1 uncultured Flavipsychrobacter sp. | reverse complement strand
AATGCCTAATACGCGGGAAGCAATATGCGCATCTTCGCTGAAAGTCTCGTAAAAATCGCCGACGCGAAATAATAACACAGCATCGGGATACCTTGCTTTAATATCCTTATGCTGCTTCATTAACGGCGTTTCCGCTGATTCTTTCTTTGCCACACGGCAAATATAATGGCTTTTTAACGGCTCAATTGTTTAATTGCACGGTGCTTCAGCCCGGCGGTGTGGATATGTGGAAAAAGAAACTATCGCTATAAAAACAACTGTGAACATCTACTCACCGGCAGTATTGCTTCAGCAGTTGCGCTGCGTTGGCATTGCCGAGATCGGCGGCTTTTTTCCAGTTGCTGCAGGCGCCGGATGTGTCTTTCAGGTGCAGTCTTACAAACGCAAGGTCGTTGTATGCCGTCTTGTCTTTAGGATTTATGGAGAGCAGGGAATCGTAGGCTGCAGTTGCGCCTGTCAAGTCGCCGGTATTAGCCCTTATTGCCGCGAGATTGGCATAGGCTATAGCGTTGCGGGGCTCTATCGAGATCGCCTTTTCATAGTCTGTCATGGACGACTTTATATCTCCGGCCTCATAGTAAGCCCAGCCGCGGTTGTTGTATGCGCCGGACAGCCGGGGATTAACTGAGATCGCCTTGTCATAATCGGGCAGGGCAGCTTTTTTGTTGCCGATGCTGTAATTGGCCCAGCCCCTGTTGTTGTAAGCCTCCGCCAGTGCCGGGTCGAGTGAAATAGCTTTGTTGTAATCTTGTATCGCAGCCTGTGCATTTCCGGATTGAAAATAGGCCCATCCTCGATAGTTATATATTTCCGCGGCCCGGGGCTTCAGTTCAATGATCTTACTATAATCCTGTATGGCAGACTTGAGATCGCCGGTGGCAAAATACAACACGCCGCGTTTCAAATAAAAATCGTCAAATCCGGGGTTGAAAAGTATCGCCTGTGAATAGTCGTCTATGGCACCGGGATAGTCGTTCTTCCCTTGTTTAGAGTAGGCCCTGAGTGCAAACCCTTTTGAAATGTTGGTGGCATGAAAAGGATCCTTGTTTCTTATGTCTCCAAAGAGCGTATCGTCATTCCTCCACACGCCGATCCGGCTCCACGTTTGAATCGAGAACAAAATAACGACGAGAGAAAAAACTCCGATCACGATTTTTCTGTGCCGTGCTATACCCGCGCCGCCCACCCATTGGCCGGCTATATAGAACAGCCCCATGTACGGAATATAAGTATATCGCTCGGCAATGACCGCCGAGCCCACAGCGATGATCTGCAGCATCACGGAAATGGTGATGAGAAAGAAAAACGAACCGAAAATGATCTCCTTTCGGTAGGCGCTTCGTCGAAACGCCAGCCACGCCAATACTAAAACAAATGGAAGTGAGCAATAGTATTGCCACGGAAGCGCACCATGAATGACGCCGGGGAAAAAATGCATAGCCGATAGGCCAACCGGTGCAACCAACTTTAGCAGGTACAGCGATAGTGAAGTGGTAAAAAGAAAAATCCGGTTGATGAAATTATAGGTAGAGTTCATGTCCGTCATTGCTCCCTGCGCCGCCTGAGACAGCAAATTTAGGATGCCAAACAAAACCGACAACGCGAAGAACGGGATCTTCTCAGCGAGTGAGCGTGCATTTATCTTCCGTCCTTTATACAGGTCTAAGGCTATTAGAAGCACGGGAAGTGTTACTGCTGCTGATTTTGAAAACAATGACAACAGGAATAGCAGCAAAGCAACCAAGTAATGCTTCGTTTGAAGACCTGAGGACAAATAGCGCAGATACGCCAGCAGCGATGACAAGTAGAACGCCGTATACAATACATCCTTGCGCTCCGACACCCACGCCACCGATTCCACGTGCATCGGATGGACGGCAAACAGGATACAAACTACCATCGCAGTCATCCGCGTGCCACTCAGCCGCTCGGTTACTTTGAACACCAGCCATGTATTCAGAAGATGAAGTGACAAATTGAGCAGGTGGTAGGGAAAGGGATCGAGACCGAAAGTAGTGTATTCAAACAAATACGTGAGGGTAGTAAGCGGGTGGTAATTGCCCGCGTAAAAAGAAGTGAATATCGCCTTTATGCTATCCCAATTGACCTCCTTGAGAAACGGATTTTTTTGCAGGTAAAAGTCATCGTCGAAACTGGTCAGTCCATTTAGTAAAGACCGGCTGTAAAGCAATGCGGTGAACACAATAACAGCCGCTACAGCCCACCTGGGAATACTGCCTAGGACAACCTTAGTTTCCTGTAAGGCCGGCGAGGGCTTTGGCGTTGTTGCTGATATGTTTTTAGTGTTCTTTGTGGGCATAATACTGTTGGTCACCGTGCATTAATGACAATACCGCTGCAACATTTCGGTCGCATTTCTGTTTCCAAGATCCTCGGCTCGTTTCCAGTCGGCACATGCCGCAGCCTGTTGGTTCATCTTAAGCCTGGTTTGTCCGCGAAAATAATAAGCATTAGGGTCATCCGGGTGCAGGTCTACGAGGAAATCATAATCCTTTATAGCTGCGGCCATATCGCCGTTAGCTGCATTAATGGCCGCCCGGTTAAAATATGGTTTCTCGAACGATGGGGTAAATTGTATCGCTTTATTGTAATCCTGTAGCGCTGCTTTCAAGTCGCCTGTGTTGTTAAATGTCCAGCCCCGGTTATTATAGGCCTCTCCATAATCAGGTTTCAAGGCAATAGCTTTATTAAAGTCATTCATTGCCGAAGTTTTGTCGCCCGACATAAAATACAACCAGCCCCTGCTGTTGTACGCCTCGGCAAATTTTGGATCGAGGGCGATGGCATTGTTGTAATCCATCATCGCCGATCTATTGTCTCCTGAGGCTTCAAAAGCATGTCCGCGGCCGAAATATGCGCTCTTGGCAAAGGTAAAGCCCGGGTTCATACCGATGGCTTTGGTATAATCATCTATCGCATCCCTGGTATTGTTATCGGCCAGTCGCGCATTGCCCCTAAGCATGTACATGAAGTTTATGTCCGGCGATCCTGAATTCTTTTCTATGACGTCTGAAAATAGAGTTTCATCACTTTTCCATACGCCTATCCGGTCACTTGTCTGTATAGCGTATATTATTGCTGCTATGCAAAAAACCGTCATTGCTGTCTCGGCCGATCGTTTCCTTTCAGTAATATCCGCCAGCCATTGTCCGGCAATGTAGAATAGCCCAATGTACGGTATATAAGTATATCGCTCAGAGACCAACGCAGGGCCCACCGATATGAGCTGCAGCATTACCGAAGCTGTTGCGAGAAAAAATAGCGTGCCGAAGATCATTTCTTTTCGCAAAGGGTTGTCTTTCTTTAATCTTAACAGCCACCAGGCAATGCCTCCCACAAATGGAAGAGAAAAATAATAGTACCATGGCAGCGCGCCTCCCTGCACAGCGGGGTAGTAGTGCATCGCCGACAAGCTGAAAGGCACAATGCATTTTACCAGGTATTGGGCGACTGCAGATGTAAACAGGAACAGACCGTTCACGATACCATAAGTGACAAAAAGAATATCAACCGGGCCGCCGGCTTTTTGGGCAAAAATATTGATGATGCCAAACAGCAACGATAACAGCAGGAACGGCACTTTTTCCATTATTACCTTGCCGTCCATCTTCCGGCCGCGGTAAATATCAATGAGTATAAGAATAACGGGAAGGGTCACGGCAGCGGATTTGGCCAGCAGAGAACCGATAAAAAAGAGTAGTGCCGCGCCATAGTCTTTCGACCGGTGGCCGGTGTCAATATACCTCAGGTAGGCTATAAGTGATAGCAGGTAAAACGCCGCATGCAGCACGTCCTTTCGCTCTGCTACCCAGGCCACAGATTCCACGTGCATAGGGTGAATGCCGAAAAGTATAGATACAATAACCGCTGTGATCAGCCTGCCGCTAAGCCGCTCCGCAAGTTTAAAGACAAGCCATGTATTCACCAGGTGCAGCAATACATTGAGCAGGTGGTAGGGCAGCGGGTTCAAACCAAAAAAATGGAACTCAAAAAGGTAGGTAAGTGTTGTGAGCGGGTGGTAGTTGCTCTGATAATAGGTCGAAAATATTGCGGCTATCCCGTGCCAGCTAAAGTCACGGAGATACGGATTTTTTGGTAGGTAAAAATCATCGTCAAAATTTGTCAGGCCACCGGATATAGCACGGCTGTAAACCAGCGCAGTGATGATCACAATTGCCAGCGGCGCCCATTTCCGAATGTCAGCCTTGCGCGCTTGTACCGCCGCCGGCCCGGAATTTGACCGGGTCGTTTTTTCAGCGATGTTATTATTTCTTTTTGCCGACATAAATTTATTGCACTTGCCTAATGGCAAAGTTCATGTGCCAGTTGTTTCGCATTGACATTTCCAAGCTCTGCTGCCTTTTTCCAGTCGGCACACGCGCCGCCTGTGTCCCTGCTGTTCAGATGCATGACGCCCCTGTTAAAGTATGCAAGGCTGTCGTCAGGATGGTTTTGCAAGATCGTATTATAATCGTCAATCGCACCCTTCAGATCGCCGGTGCCGGCTTTTATAGCCGCCCTGTTGTACAGCGGTTTGGAAAACTCAGCGCCCAAAGATATTGCTTTGTTGAAATCGTTCATCGCCTCGCCATTGTCCCCTGATTTATAGTATAGCCACCCCCGGTTGTTAAACGCCTCGGCATATTTCGGATCAAGGCTTATTGCGCTGTTGAAGTCGGTGAGGGCTGCCTTCATATCGCCTTTTTCAAATAGCGACCAGCCACGGCTGTTATAGTAACGGGCGGAGTTTGGATTTAGCCGGATGGCCTCGTTGTAGTCCGATATGGCGGACAAAGGGTTGCCAAGTTTGTCATAGGTGAGGCCCCTGCCGTATAAGGCTCGCTAATATGCGGGATACAGACGAATTGCCTCGTTATAATACTGCAAGGCACCGGGGGCGTCATCCTGGCTGTATCTGTAGTCTCCCCACGAGTTATACAAGAAGCTGTTGTGCAGGTTTCCCGGATTTTTTTGTTCAATGTCGGTAAACAGGGTATCTGTGTCCTTCCACACGTCTATGCGCGCCCATGTCTGTACCGAAAATGCAGCTATGATGCAAATGCCCGTGCCGATAATGAGGTTTTTTTTTGGGGTCATAAGCAGATCAGATACCCATTGACCCACTACATAAAATAAGCCTATGTATGATACATACGTATAGCGGTCAGCTATCAATGCCGAACCCACAGTGACTATCTGGAGCATTACAGAAATAGTCACCAGGAAAAAACAAATACCAAAGATCGCATCCTTCTTAATATGCGACTTTCTGATGAGCCAGGCCGTGAGACACACGACTGCTATCAGGAACGGCATTGATGCATAATATGGCCAGGGCAATAGCCCGGCTGTGGTGTTGGGAAAATAATAAATGGCAGACTGGCCGATGGGCGCAACAAGTTTTAACAGGTAAATTGACAGGCCCGATGTAAAAAGAAATATCCGGTTTGTTATACTGTAGTCGGCCGAAAGGTCATGCAGCGCTCCGCCCGCGCGCTGCGACATCACCGTGAGTGCGGCGAAGATCAGCGAGATCACGAGCAACGGAGTTTTTTCCAGCAGCGTTTTTGCATTTATGCTTCGCCCTTTGTAAATATCAATAACTACCAATAGCAGCGGCAGGGTAACAGCAGCAGGCTTTGAAAAAAGCGACGCGATAAAGAAAGCCGTCATCAGCATATAGTGTTTTGCCTTGCCGCCGTTGCCAATATATTGCAGGTAAGCAAGGCAGGCTAGCAGGTAAAATGCAGTATATAAAACGTCCTTCGTTTCAGATATCCACGCCACCGACTCCACATGCATGGGGTGGAGCGCAAAAAGGGCTGCCACCACAAATGCCGCTGTATCGCGGCTGCTGAGCCGCAGAGCAAGGCGGAAGACCAGCCATACATTCACCAGGTGCAGCAGCACATTTACCAGGTGGTAGGGCAGCGGATTTAGTTTGAACAGCGAATACACTAACAACCAGGTGAGTGTGGTGAACGGATGATAGTTGTAGTTGTAGAATGATGTGAAGATGGAAACAATGCCATGCCAGCTAAGATCACGGATGTAGGGATTTTTAAGGATATAGTAGTCGTCATCCATGAAGGTGATGCTTCCCTGCAGCGCGCGGCTGTATATGATTGCAGTAACGGCGATAAGCGCGAACGGAGCCCATTTAGGCAGGCTCGGGGAGGAGGCCGGCCCCGGCGATTGCATGGCCGGTTGGGCATTCACCTGTACGGATCGTGTGTCTTTTTTCTTTTTGCCGGACATCAGCTTCTAATATAAGCATACTTCCCGAAAGGGTGTATTTCGAAGTGTGTGAGCAGGAAATACCGGCGGGTAGCTACGACTTTATCTTTACGAGGAAGTCATTGGAGAATTTTACATTGAATCCCCCGGTCCACTTGATGTGCTGCCATGCGGCCGTTGGGTTAATGGTAATATTCGTTTCGCCCGATGTCACGGTAACAGGTATCGTGAAACCGCTTACTATGTCGTTGAATTTATAGTTCAGTTCATCGTTCTTAATATAATATTCCAGTTGTGGAATATCGGCTGTGCGCAGGTATTGGTTGAAGAACGGCTGCAGGTCTAACCCCGTGTGCGTACTTATGTAGTCTTCAACCTGCTTGGTGGTTACGGTCGTATGATAAAAATCCTTGCCCAGCCCGCGCAGCATTGTCCTGAATTTCTCATCATCGTTGGTCAGCACACGTATCATATACAGGATGGCAGCTCCTTTGTCGTACATGTCGCCATAGGTCTCATCGTTAACGCCATAGTCGGCAATGATGGGTTTATCATTTCTTATGCCATGCCTTTCCCCGCGACAATATTTCTGCCCTTTCTCCTTGCCCAGCAGGCACTCGGCAAACAGTGATTCGGAATAAGTGGCAAAACCCTCATGTATCCAGTTGTCTGCAATATCTTTTGCTGTTACATTATTACCAAACCATTCGTGCGCGCTTTCGTGAACAATGATGTAATCGAAGTCCATCCCATAGCCGCTGGTGCTTCTGTCGCTGCCCAGGTATCCCATTTTGTATTCGTTGCCATAGGCTATGGCGCTTTGATGCTCCATGCCCAGGTAGGGCGCCTCCACCAGCTTGTAACCATCTTCGTAAAAAGGATAAGGCCCCATCCAGTTTTCAAAGCAGCGCAGCACCGGCTTCACCACGGCAAACTGTTTTTTTGCTCTCTCCCCATTATATCTTAATACATAAAAATCAAGATCGAGCACGCCTTTTTCACCCATCATTGTATCATGCCAGTGCACATAGTCGCCGATATAAAAAGTGACATCGTAGTTATTAATAGGGTTCTGTACTTCCCAGCCCGATACCAGCGGACGAGGTTTGCCGTTGATGCCCGAAGAGTCGATGTTTATGGGTCTGCCGTTGCCGATGGCATAATATCCCGGTACCACGAAGCGGGTGGCCATGCCATTGTCCGGCTCGTCCCATTGGGCATCTTTGCAGGGCCACCATACACTTGCGCCGAGTCCCTGGCAGGAAACAGCTACCCACAGTTTTCCGAGGCTGTCGTGCTTCCAGATGAATCCACCGTCCCATGGCGGGTTGCGCGCTATCCTCGGTGCGCCATGATAATACACGGAGATGGCATAAAAACTGTCCTTATGAAATTTATGAAACGGATGCTTCACCCACCATACATTGCCTTCCTGCACCACAGTTAGCCTGGTATCGTGCGGATCTGCACTCGTTGGCATCAGGAATACACTGTCTACCACCATGGGCTCCTGCAGGTCTATCTGCAGGCTGTCGTGCGGAGCCTTGATGACTTTGAAGAAAACCTGGTTTATACCCGATATGGCTTTGTTGGTAGTGTCGAATGTGAGCTGCAGATCATACCGCATTACGTCCCACCACTCCCTGCCGCGGCCATTGCTGCCGCGCAGCGTATCGGCATGGGTATAAGCAAGCGTGGTATTTGCTGAAAGCAAATACCACACTATAAAAAAACTAAAAATTATGTTCCGTGTCATAATTAACAGAAAGCATTTCCTTTGTTCCCGGCTTACTTATCGATGCCGGTAACCTCTACATCGAAAATAAGCACCGCATTCGGCGGGATGGCGCCACCAGCACCCTGCGGACCGTAAGCGAGCGCAGAAGGAATATACAATGTACCCTTGCTACCCAGCTTCAGCAACTGCACACCTTCGTCCCATCCCTTTATCACCTGGCCGGCGCCAAGATTGAACGTAAATGGCTGCACATGCCCTTTCGACGGATCGGTATTTGAGTCAAATACTTTTCCGTCCAGCAGCTTGCCCGTATAGTTCATCGTTACTTTGTTGCCGGGCATTGCATTATTGCCAAGGCCCTTCTGTGTGATCACATAGTACAGGCCCGACGCCGTTTTAGTGGCTGTGATATTGTTCTTGGTGAAATAATCCTTCAGCAGCTTGTCGTCAATATCGCTCTGGTTCGGAGGTGTCGTAATGTCCAGAACTTCCACATCAAACACAAGTATGGAATTTGCAGGTATCTGCGGGCTGCGGTCCACGCTGCCATAAGCCAGGCCCGAAGGGATGTACATGGTAGCCTTGGTGCCTTTTTTCAGCAGCAGCAACCCTTCGTCCCATCCTTTTATTACCCGTCCTTTGCCAACTTCCACCTCAAACGGTGTCATGTGATGAAAACTTGAATCGGTGTTGGAATCAAATTTATTACCGTTCAGCAGTTTGCCGGTGTAGTTCACGCTATACTTCTGTCCTGCCTTGCCGGTTTCCCCGCTTCCGGGGGTAGCAATGGTATAATACAGGCCCGAAGCGGTTTTCATCGGTTTTATGTTGTGTTTGGTAAAATATTCCTGCAGCATTTTTTCGTCTGTGCCTTTCTGGTTTGCCTCCTGCTCTTCCATATATTTCTTGTACTCAGCATCGGTCCTTACAGA
Organism: uncultured Flavipsychrobacter sp.; assembly: GCA_964396625.1. Classification (GTDB taxonomy): domain Bacteria; phylum Bacteroidota; class Bacteroidia; order Chitinophagales; family Chitinophagaceae; genus Nemorincola. The sequence goes on along the minus strand of CAYNGS010000036.1, from coordinate 3,150 downwards.
TTCCAGCACTACGTTGTATTCTATTTTCGTGCCGTCCTTCATCCAGGGTTGCGATGCGCCTATCTTCTTCATTGAGTCTACCGGCAGCCTGATCACCGCGCTGTCGCCGGCAACCATCAGCATAAATCCTTCCACCGGATCGCCCTTGAATTTCGGTTCGGTTATCTGCAATGGCACAGGCTTGTTGAAGTTCATCTTGCGCGAATCGAAGAAAGTACTGTCCGCTATGTGCCAGCTTATATTCAGTTCCACATGGTCCTTGATCTCCGGTTTCCGTGTGCCCTTGCCATGCCTGAAAACTTTGAATTCAATGCCGCTTGCCAGCCTTTCAAATCCATCGGGCATTTTTGTCGTTTTGCCGGTTGGGGCAGCCGGTTTTTGGTGAACGGTTTTTACAGCTGCCGGTTTGTTTTGTGCGTGCAATACAGTGGCGCCAAACAGTCCGAGCGTTAATGTACCAGACAGCAGGGCGATCTTGGGTAATCCTTTCATTGACAACGTTTTTTTTATTTTTTGGGTTAAAGGTTGATACTATTGGTTCGGCATTTGTGGCTTTTCGCTGTTGTCGGCCACGGTCTTCACGTCAGTTATTTCCACGTCAAATATCAGTATGGAGTTAGGTCCCACTTCAGGTCCTGCAGCCTGTGCGCCATAAGCCAGCGGCGATGGCAGGTATAGTGTAGCCTTGCTTCCTTTTTTCAGCAGGGTCACGCCTTCGTCCATGCCGGGTATCATTTGCCCTGTGCCTGCCTTAAAGGTCAGCGGTGCAGTGCCATGATGTCCTATAGAAGTATCCACGTTCGAGTCAAACGCCTTTCCTTCCAGTGTTTTGCCGGTATATTTCATGCTCACGGTCTGTCCCTTGGCAATGTTCTCACCGCTGCCGGGTTTCTGTATCGTGTAGTACAGGCCGGAGGCGGTTTTCTGATCCTTGATGTTGTTCTTGGCAAAATAGTCCTGCAGCATCTTGTCGTCTATGGGCATCTGCTGTTCCGCTTTTGCCTTCATTTCCTTTTGCTGCTCAGCCTGTTTTGCGTCCATTTCCTTTTTATAATCGTCCATTGATTTTATGGAAACTATGGAAAGGTTGATGGTGATCTTCTTGCCTTTCTTCATCCATGGCGGAAGCTGCTGCTGGTTTGGCGGCAGGTTCTTCATGATGGTGTCGCAGGATATCTCCACAATGGCGCTGTCGCCGGCAGAGAGCATTGGGAATACAGCCTGCCATTGGCCGCTGCCTTTTATCTCTTCCACACGCATAGGTACGGGTTTGCCGTTCTGCTTGCGCGAGTCGCCTAAAACCATGGTATCGGCTTTTGCGACAATATTGAATTCCACAATATCGCCCATCTGGGCATTCTTGCCGGGTACGTCTTTCACGATCTTGTACTCGATACCTTTGAGTTTTTTGAAACCGCTGTCGTTCTTACATCCGGTATTGCTGATGATGGCCAGGCCAAGGATGGCGATCGGTATGATTCTTTTTATCATGTTTACTGTTTTACTTTTATATGTGTTTAATACTTTTTGGTTTTAACCTTTGAGCACTTTATACTAACTACTTTCTACTAATTTATTTGGGGTGAATATCCGACAAAATTTTCTTAAAATATGCAATTGTTTCAATAAAACTTGTTTTTGTGCGCCCTCCGGAAGCGTTGAAATGGCCGCCGCCGTCGAAATACAACCTTGCGAAGTTACTCACGTCAAAGTTGCCCTTGCTGCGAAAGGATAGCTTCACTTCGTCGCTCCGCTCCGTTATCAGGGTTGCAAATTTAATACCTGTAATGCTAAGTGGGTAATTTACCAGCCCCTCGGTATCGCCATTCTGCACGTTAAATAAGTTCATATCCTTTCGCGACAGGGATATAAGCGCAGCGTTGTACTTATGAAAGATCTCCATGCGCTCTATCAGCACATAACCCAGGAAGCGCATTCTGCCTTCGCTCCACGAGTCATACACTTCTTCATGTATGCGCGTATGGTCCAGCCCCTTGCTTTTCAGGTCGCCGGCCATGTAGTGGGCCGATGCGCTGGTAATGGGGTATTTAAAAGAACCTGTATCTGTCATAAGGCCGGTATACAGGCAGGCGGCAATATCCAGGTCTATCAGTGCATTATCGCCGCACTGGTTTATCATATCATACACCATTTCGCAGGTGCTGCTCTTTTCGGGTATGCTCTCGCCATAGTCCCATACCGGGGCAGGGAAGAGGTGGTGGTCTATCAGCACCTTTGGCTGGGTGGCGGCCGCCAGCGGCTGCTCCAGGTGCTTGGTGCGGCTGTAGTCATTAAAGTCTACACAGAAGATGAGATCGGCCGTTTTCAGCGCATCGAGGGCTTCTTTCGTCTGCGCCTCATAATTGAGCATTGTCTTCACACCCGGCATCCATTCCAGGAAGTCGGGGATCTCGCCCGGAGACACCGCAGTGGCCATGTGACCCTTTTTGGTCAGGTACAGGCACAGCGCCAGCATACTGCCTATCGCGTCGCCATCGGGTTTGTGATGGGTGGTGATAAATATCTTTTTTGTCGACTGCAGTAAAGGAAAAACGTCTTGTATCGGCCGCATGAATTTTTTAACCCCCGGTAGGCCATAACTACGGCTTTTTTTTAGGGAGTGCAAAAGTAAAGATTTATGACGGTATAGCAAAAGTTAAAAATAGCGACTGAACTTTGGTAAGTTCCAATGCGTTTTACCTTTCTTACGTCTCGAATAAACAATAAAATAAAAGTTAAAATTATGTTAAGTAAACTACGAGAATTACATTTTTTTTTAATTTCATTTTTTACTTTTATTAGAACACTCATGTAAAATAACAAAACACGAGCTGATGCCGTAAAGCACGCAGATAACATTTAATTCCTGGCTGTTTAACTTTTTAATTATTAGCCAAATGAAGGTGTATATTGTATTTGCAAAACTTACTTGAAAATTTAATGATAATTTCATGGTCAAGAACTTTTATTGTTGCATAGTAATTATGTTTATATTTTGGATGGTTGGCTGCAAAAGCTACTCTAAATATACTATTGACACCAAGCCATCAATAAAAATAGATACGGGCTTACTGGGAATATGGAAGGCTGTTGAGGATACTGACAAGGCTAATTTTATTTTGATACAAAATTTGGATGATGCTGAGTATA
>CAYNGS010000035.1:10441-12090 GCA_964396625.1 uncultured Flavipsychrobacter sp. | reverse complement strand
GTGCAGGGCGAAGTGATAAAGAACCTGCACCTGGCAGAAGCATATAAAATAGATATAAATACCCCTAAGGGTAGGATGCAACTGCAAAAGCGGTTTGAAAAGAATTTCAATATTATAAGAACTGAATATAAAGACCTGGTCCTCACGTTTGCCGATACCGACCCGGACCGGGCAGCCGCTGTGGCCAACGAGTGTGTGCGTGTGCTGGAAGTGAAATTCAGCGGTTATTACCAGCAGATGCGGAAAGACATGTACCAGACAATATCCGGTAAAATAAGGGAGGAAGACAGCGCCATCAACACGCTGACTGACACCCTTGCTGCACTGCGGAACGAATATGGTATTTACGACATCATCAGCCCATCCAGGAGCAACCTGATAATTGGCACGATAAAAGACAACGGGCATAAGAACTACGGAATGGGCGTGGAAAAGATCCAGAATATCGAGTCGCTGAAGGATCAGATAGTGTACGACCGGGCAAAGCAGTCTACCCTCGTCAGCCAGTACCGGACCGGTATCACAGAAGACGTATTGCCCATGATCAACGTAGTTACCTATGCCCAGAACCCTATAAGTGCGAAGGGGCTGGGCGGTATGCTCACGGTCATTTTGTGCGGCTTGTTAGGTTTCTTTTTCAGTACAATGGTTATGTCAATGAATGATAATTATTACAGGAAGCTTTGAGCAGTGCCCTTTAAGCAATATTTAATTACTATTTCAGAATTGCGATACAGTATTTAGTTCAACTAATTAATTGAAAAATGGCAAATCCATCTTTTGACCTGGTAGATATACTCAGGACGATACAAAAGCAAAAGCGTTTCATCATCATCATGACAGTTTTGGCGGTGGCGCTGGGTGGAGTATTTTTAGCTGTGAAAAAGAAAAAATACAAGGCCGAAGCCAGGTTCCTGGTCAACAATCCGCTCTACGGGGACCGCAATACGCTGTTCCGTTCGTATGAGACGCGTTATGTTGACTACTTTGGGGGCGATGATGACCTGGATAAAATAACCGCCTTTGCCAATTCAGATACCGTTAAGGACCTCATCATCAGGAAATGCCAGTTCCAGGAAATATACAAGCAGGATATTAATACGGAAAAGGGCCATGCCGCGCTGATGGGCATATTCAATAAGAACTTTAACCTGAAACGGTCTGAGTACAAGGATATTGAAGTAACCTACATTGCATACGACGCCCAGACAGCGGCGACCGTTGCGAACACGGCCTTTGCGGTGCTGGAAGAGATGTACAGGCGGTATTACACTTCTATGAAGGAAGGGTTGGCAACATCCATCAGCGACAAACTGAAGCAGGTGGACAGCGCGCTGACGGTGCTTACCGACTCGCTGGCTAACATGCGTGACCGCTCAAATATATACAGCATAGTGAGCCCCGGCAGGCAGAACGTTATAACCGGTGATATAAAAGGTGGTGGAAAAGGATTTGGCAAAGCCCTTGAGCAGATACAAAATGTAGAAGCCCTGAAGGACCAAATGGCCATGGACCGCGCACATTATATTTCAAATCTGAATGAGTTCGCCGCCTCTGAAAATGATGCGATAGGATTCCTGAAGCTAATCACGAGAGCCTCACCGCCTATGTCGCCAAGCGGGGCAAGTGCACAGATGATACTGCTGGTA
>CAYNGS010000035.1:0-10431 GCA_964396625.1 uncultured Flavipsychrobacter sp. | reverse complement strand
GTTTGTTCTAATGATGGCTTATTTCCGCAAGCTAAATGAAGTATTACGCTAATGCTGACAGCGATCAAAAATAATTGGTTCAATATCGGGGCGTTCCTGCTCCTGTTTACTTCGATAATATTATTCGCATATACGGGTAATTATTTCGTGGTTATTGCACCGGTTACTTTTTTGTACGCTATGCTGCTGGGCGTAAACTGGAAACTGGCCTACTGGATATTTCTGTTTACCATACCAGCATCCGTGCAGATCAATTTCTCTGGCGACACGATGGCAATCACATTGCCTGACGAACCGCTGATGTGGGTGTTTTTCCTGTTATTTGCGTTGGTATGGGCACGGAATCCATCCACGGTACCGGAGTGGTGGTGGCGCGATAAGCTGGTGCTGATCACTGTTCTGCAGTTTGTGTGGACGATAGTAGCCGTTATTTTTTCGAAGGTTTTGTTTTTATCCATAAAATTCCTGCTCGCAAAGAGCTGGTTGCTGGTTTGTTTCTTCGTGCTGCCTATTTGGATATTCCGCGAGAAGAAGGATTTTGTTATCGGCTTCCTGCTGATGCTGATACCGATGCTGGTCACCATTATAGTGATACTCATCCATCACTACCAGCTGGACTTTAAATTTGAGAAGGTGCAGCAGGCCATGAGCGGTCTTTACTATAATCACGTGGACTATTCCACTGTCATATCCATGTTCTTCCCGCTGCTGCTGATAGCCTGGCCCTTGACACGAGGCAGGGGTATCTTTGTGAGCATAACCTTTTCCTACGCCCGTGCAGCGGTGATCGGCATTGTGTTTGCAATAGTGATAGGCCTGGCTATACGGATGAGGATCGTGAATGTGATCATGCCATTCTTTTATGCCCTTATCATTGCAACCTTGTGCTACCTCGTGCCGAACAATAAATACTTGGAGTTCCGCCCCGATTACAACAATACGTATATGCACAAAAACTTCACCGATCACCTTATTGCCACGTTTCGCGGAAAGGATATGTCGTCCATGGAGCGATTGTACCGGTGGATAGCAGCCGTGAGAATGAGTCAGGACCGGCCGATAACCGGGTATGGACCCCATGCGTTCTATTATTACTACAAGCCTTATACCGTTACTGCATTCCGTACATATGTGAGCCGCAATACCGAGCACTCCACCACCCACAACTACTTCCTTTATATGCTGGTGGAGCAGGGCTGGCCTGCTATGATACTGTATGCGATACTGATCTACGTGATCTTTGCAAAAGCCCAGCGGATATACCACAGTTTCAAAGACCGGTTCTACCGCCTATGCACGATAGGGCTTGCCATGACCATAGCCGTGGGATTTATCAATAATTTCTTTTCAGAGCTGATAGAAACGCATAAGGTGGCGGCACTGTTTTTCATTCCGCTGGCGCTGCTGGTATTGCTCGACAAGAAGGCTAAAGAAGAGAAGGAACTGGCCCAGACGCCAGGCGGCGCGGTAGCATTGTCTTAGCCGTTATGTCTCCGAAAAGTATTTTAGCTCTGCGCCGAGGTTCAGGTAAGGATATTTTTCCATCAGCGCCTTCGTTTTTTCCGTATAACTCGACTTGAATTTCCTGTGCGCATTTGTTTCCGGAAAACGGGTGCGGTGCGCCCGGGCAGTCATTATCTCCTGCACCTGCTGCATGACCTCGTGCGCTGCCGGGGCAATGCATGAGCTCACAAAATGCTCCCATACATAGGTTGTGGCCATATAATTGGGATGCACGAAATCAATATCGTAAAAGCGATAGTCACGCAGTATGTCAATGACCAGCTCGTAAGCCGGAAAATAGTGTGTTTTGTCCGATCGTCCGCACAGTGTATGCACGGCTTCTATGAGGCGGGCCTTGCTGCGGTTATTGTCCACAACGCCATCACGTATATGGCGCACCGGACTTATGGTGAAAAGCACCTGTGCAAAAGGATTTGTATCGAATAGTTTTTTTAAAGTAGTGCCAAGAGCCGCAACGATCTCGTCTACACCCAGCAACTTTTTTTCGAACCACTGTGCAGGCGCGCGGTGGTTGTTGCCAACCGGTTTGCCTGAGTCTTTGAGATAGTATTGAAAAGCTGAGCCGAGGGTAATGATAACGATGTCTGCATGCTTTATAAAAGCTGATGCTTCGGACTGCGACCCGTTTATGTTATCGAGCGCCCTGGTGGCATCCGTATCTGAATAGCGGGTGTGGTGGTCCCAACTGTTCCATAGCTCATTTAACTGAAACAGCTCGTGGCTGCCGTACTGCCTGCCATCTATGTATCCGTCAAGGCTGTCTGCCACGCTGAGCGGATTGAAAAGGATGCCATGCGGGTTAGAAAGCACCTTAAATTTATGTTGCTGCAAACGGTCTGATATATGTTCAGTAAAACACGAACCAATGAGGAGGATATTGTCGGTATACGTGATGGGCCTTGGAAGAGGCGGTATATCGAGCTGAAGCATCATTTGCATAGGGTAAAGGTAAAAATAGTTTGTCACGATAATGCCGTGGCCGGCAAGCGCACCCGCGAACTATTCCAGCACGCCTTCTTTTATCTCGTTCCATAGTGCGCGATAGCAAACTGCAGCATAACTGGACGGCGCGAAGGCTTCTACGGGGGCGTTCCTGATCCCCATTTTTTCGATGTCGGACAGGTTGGGGATGTAGTGTTCAAAAAAGCGTTTGTCTTTGTATAATTGCTGCATAGTGTCGTTATGCATATTCTTACGAATGTCGACCATGGTAAAAAAACACATCAGTTTGCCGAGGTCGATCTCTCTCGTTTCGAGATAATTCTTTACCTGCTCGTATGTGCGCACGGAGAGGGTAGTGGGTATAACGGGCATCAGCACTGCATCGGAGGCGTAAAAGATATTTTCTGCAACGTTGGAGAATCCGGGAGGGCAGTCGATGAACACAAAATCGTAAGCGGACGATACATCTTTGAGGAGATTTTTAAAGTACTTTTTCGAGCCATGCTGCACATCGAGAAAAATATCCAGTTTCCTTGCCGAAATATCTGCCGGGATAATATCAAGGCCCTCATACTCTGTGTGCACTATTGCATCGCTGATGGCCATGTCGTGTTCGACGATCTTTTTGGCGCTTGATTTCGTGGTTGCATGCGCTTTGTAATAATAGCTGGCTGCTCCCTGCGGGTCAAGGTCCCAAAGTAATGTTTTATAACCGTCCTTCGCGGCCATATAAGCGAAATTGACGCAGGAAGCGGTCTTTCCGACGCCACCTTTAAGATTATAAAGAGAAGCGATGAACATAAATTAGCCAGTTTGAGTGGGGGAATAAAGCTACAAAAAATTAGTATGTTTTCATTTCCTATGTTAAATTTGTTTTCCGCAAAAAACAGTTTATGCTACAGGCCGGTACGATCTCATTTCTTCAGAAGCTAGCGAAAAACAATAACAAGGTGTGGTTTGACAAACACCGGGAAGATTACGAAGCTGCGAAACAGGATTTTGATGCGCTGGTAACCGGTATCCTTGACGGACTGGCTGCCAGGCAGCCTCAGTTCAAAGGGCAGCAGGCAAAGGACTGCGTGTTCCGTATTTACCGCGACGTGCGTTTTTCGAAAGACAAAACTCCTTACAAGGCTCACCTGAGCGCGGCGTTCAGTAGGGGAGGCCGAAAGTTTGCCGGTGCGGGCTATTATCTGCATATAGAGCCCGGAGGCAAGACCTTTGCCGGCGGTGGACTTTGGATGCCGGATGCCCCATTGCTGAAATCGGTTAGGCAGGAAATAGATTATAATTTCAGGGAGTTCAAAGCAATAATTGACAACAAAAAGTTCAAAAAGAACCTGGATAAGATAAGCGGTGAGCAAGTGAAGACCTTGCCGCAAGGCTATGCTGCGGATAACCCGGCCATAGACTACCTGAAAATGAAAGGTTTTGTAACCGGTAGCAGCATTGCTGACAGTGAACTAACCGCTAAAGGATTGGTGAAAAAAGTGTTGGAGGTGTTCACGACAATGCAGCCCTTCATTGATTTTCTGAACAGGCCTGTGGCATGATCAGTTTCTGAAAACCAGGAATTCGAACGGCCGCTCGCAGCAATCGCCAAGCTTTTTCTTGTGAAACTTAGGTGGCTTCTGCTTCGTTTTGTGATAGACGTCCAGTAACTCGCCTGCCTGCTGCACTTGTTTGTTGGTATCTACTTTGTTTACAAGCACCATCAACTCCTCTACTTTCTGATCAAACTGCTTGTTCCAGTTTTGAGCGACCTTAGCAGTAACTAATAATTCACGTACCTGTTGCTTCATAAGCGTATGATTTATAAGACGGCGAATTTGCTTTAAGCAATTTAGCGAATTTTTTTATTCACGGCATAGTGAAAAAGAATATGTGGCTCTTTTTGGGTGCGCAATGCACATATTTAATTGTTTGATAAAAATAAATTTACAAATAGGAGCGTATCGCCAATAAGCAATCGTGATATGATGTACAGACAAATTGATCAGAAGCGAAATCAGTAAAACTTCGTGAGGTACGGATACCGTTCTTCATACAGTTGTTTCACCTTGTTTAGGATCTTATTGCGCAACCCATCTATGTTGCGGCGCTCGGTAGCAGAAATGAATATGGCTGAGTTATTGGTGGCATGCTGCCAGCGCTCTTCAAGTTGCGTGAGCATATCTTTTTTCACTTCGTCGTCCAGCCAGGGATCAAATACTGTTTGTTCATAGAGGTCCATCTTATTGAACACAGTTATCATTGGCTTGTCGAACGCGCCAATCTCCTGCAGCGTTTTATTGACTACGCCCATCTGGTCTTCATAGCCATGATGGGATATATCCACTACGTGCATGAGGCAATCTGCTTCGCGTACTTCGTCGAGTGTGCTTTTAAAACTTTCAACAAGGTGGTGGGGCAGCTTCCGGATAAAGCCAACTGTATCGCTGAGCAGGAAGGGTGTTTGTTCGTAAACTACTTTGCGTGTAGTTGTGTCGAGCGTCGCAAAAAGTTTATTTTCAGAAAATACCTCGGCCTTGCTGATCACGTTCATCAGCGTGCTCTTGCCGACGTTGGTATAACCCACTAAAGCCACCCTTATATATTCGCCGCGTTCTTTTCGCTGTGTCACTGCCTGCCGGTCTATTTCGCCCAGCCGCTTCCTCAGCAGCGCGATCTTGTCTTTTACGATACGGCGGTCTGTTTCAATTTCTGTTTCACCGGGTCCCCTGCTGCCGATACCGCCTCCCTGCCGCTCCAGGTGTTTCCACATACCTTTAAGGCGGGGCAAAATGTATTGATATTGTGCAAGCTCTACCTGCACCTTAGCCTGCGCTGTTTTTGCGCGGCTCGCAAAAATGTCGAGGATCAGATCGCTGCGGTCTATGGTTTTTATGCCGATCTCGTCTGTAATATTGCCTATCTGCGAGCCGGTAAGTTCGTCGTCAAATATGATCAGGTTTATTCCTTTTGCGATCACATACTCTTTTATTTCCTGCAGCTTGCCCTTGCCCACGAAGGTTTTGCTATCGGGATGGGGCAGTTTTTGTATAAATGTCTTTACGGTTACAGCGCCTGCCGTTTCGGCAAGGAATGCGAGTTCCAGCAGGTATTCCTTTACCTGGGTTTCGGTCTGTTCGTGATGAACAAGGCCTACAAGCACTGCTTTTTCTTCGTTCTGTATCTTATTTTTTTTATCGAGCACTTTGTAAAGTCAAAAAGTTAAAAGTCAAAAGCAAAAGGTTAAGTGGGTAACGCACAAGACCATTGCGGAAAAATCTAGTATTGTGTTACTGTTTCCCAATTCTAACGGTTACAATAATCGTTCCTGCTCACGAAGCCAGCGTTCAGGAATCTCGTCATTACTGGCCACAAGGTAGTCGTTGTAGGTGCAGGGCACGAAAGACTGGTCGGGCAATTTCATCCACCAGCGGTTGGTGCGCTTGCTTTTGAGGAATGTGGTATCGTTATCGGTAAAGGCTACATTGAACACCGTGAACTCGTCGCGTTCGGTTAATTTGGCTTCGGTCTTACGCACGAGGTATCCATCTACAAAATACCAGATCATCTGCGATATGAGCTTTGCGGTCATGTCATGAACATCGTTGACGTGGTCGTAGCCATATATGCCAAATGATGTGAGGACATTGCTCATACCGGCGTAGCGGGTGAGCTGGCATGCCTCTTCACCGTTAAGCCCGTTGGGAGAGCCATTTATGTTTGAAAGCGCCTCAGAATACCTTACGGCGGACATGTCAAAACTAAACAGGTTGCACGTTCTCAATACCGGCTCCATGTCTTCGATGTGCTCCCGAACCTTGCCGAGGCGATAGAAATCGAACCTGAGTTTATCGAGCGTTTCAAGCATACGCGGATGAGCGTAGTAACTCTGGAAGGCTATATGACTGTAATGTGTAATAAAATTTGGGGTGCCGGTAAGCATATCCATGAGGAAGCTGCCTGCGTTTGTAACCTCTGCCTCGTCGAGGTCAATGAGCATGTCTGCAACTGCAGCAATGACCATTTGCTCTGCTTTCTTAAATACCTCGTATTGCTGCAGGGTAAGGTCGTGGGCGCCCCCTATGACAACCGCGATCTTGCCGGCATGATGGATCTCCAGCAATACGGTGAGCAGGGCCGCCCGGGTATCATCGATAGTTGCGCCCTGGCGGATATTACCCGCATCGGCGATCTTTATGCCGGTGTGCCAGTAATACATTTTGTATAAATGCCTGCGTATGACGTTCGGGCTATTGCTATAAGCAGCACTGTCGGCCGCGCCGCGCCATTCGCCACAGCCAACAATGACGATATCGGCATCTTCCCAATCGAAAGAGTGCCCGGTGGCGCACTTGATGTTAGCCCCCCACTGCAGTGGCTGGTACACTTCAGCATCGGGGGATTCTATAAAATGTTCCGGTTCAAAGAAAGATCTGAGGTCTTGCATGAGTATAAAATAAGCGAATAAAAGTACACAATAGTTACTTCAAAAGTCAAAATGCAATTTGCAGGATTTACTTTTGAAAACTACTACCGGCAGGAGGGTGCGGAAAAGCCAAAGACCACTACGATTACTATTTTATGCATATTTTATTTATTAAACTAAAAAAGATAACTCTATAGGAAAGTTAATAAATATGCATATAATTTTACTTGTTTTCTCATACACCCCAGTCTTTGACCGGTATACCCCAATCCTTGTGCACTGAACCCCAACCATTTTATGCTTTTGGGCGTCTATTATATCGTGTTTGCCGAAGGTGTTATAAATCCTGATAATTTTCATAATTTAGCGGATACTTTAAGATAAGTATTCGCGGGTGGGAACGGGAAGGTAGGAATGCAGCCTAAGGTTATTATTAATTTTTGAATATTTTTTATGAAATACTTTTTATTTTTTCTGGCAACTATTTTATCCTATAGCGCTATCAGCCAGCCAGTCTTCTGTCCACCACCACCGGAGATCAAACTGATCGACGTTACAACGGGCGATACGATCTTTAACCACCTGGACACTATTAAGTGTGGCCATACGTGCAAGGAACTGAAAGCGATAATAGACCCATCGCTCATTGTCGGAACGACCACTTATGCGGTATCTTCGGTGACCTATGCTGCGTCTTCATTCACTGGCGGTTCTGACGTGATGAACGGGGCCGGCACACTGGCGGCAACGGCAGATGATGGTTTTGGAGACCTGTTGCCCATACCATTTACTTTCTGCTTTTTTGGAAATGCCTATAATGCATGTGTGGTAGGCTCGAACGGAAATATCACGTTTAATGCCGGACTGGCAAATTCCGGAGACCCCTGGCCCATCAGTGGTCCATTGCCGGGCAGCAATTGTGCGGCAACATTTAACTGTATAATGGCGCCGTGGAATGACCTTTACCCTCTCGCGGGCGGTACTATTAAGTATGCGGTATATGGTGTTGCGCCTTGCAGAACCTTTGTGGTGTCGTGGAATACCAATCAGCTTTACAATACGGGAACCTGTCCCGGGCAGAACGGAACACAGCAAATTGTACTCTATGAAACCTCGAACGTAATCGATATTTACATCCACCACCGTGCTCCGTGCACAGCATGGAACAGTGGTTTTGCAGTAACGGGAATTGAAAACAATGCAGGAACAACGTTTTACTGTCCACCGGGAGAGAACGGCACTACCTTCAGCGCTACAGACGAAGGCTGGCGCTTTACACCTACTGCTCCGCCGGCCTGGGCTTTCACCTGGTTCGATTCTACCGGAGCAGCCATTGGCAGCTCTGATACCATCACTTTGTGCCCCACGGTAACGTCACGGTTCTCGGTACAAGCTAGTTCGCCTACCACATGTAAGATACTGAGAGATTCTGTGAAACTGGTTAAGGAAACCGGGCCAAGCATAGACTCTGTGACTTTTGGCAACCCTACGTCCTGCATAAACAATGACGGCTATATCCGCTTTCATGGTATACCACCCGGAGATACGATAATCGTTACCTATACTGACAATGGCGTGCCTGTGGGCCCGATAACAAGGTATGTGGATGCAGACAGCAACATACTTTTCTCCAACCTTTTCTCGGGCGTGTATGACCTGTTCTACTTCAGGCATGACAGTTGCCTGTTAGGCCCCTTTGGCCCGATAACGTTAGTAGCCCCGCCGATACATATATCGCACGAGAGCTTTACCAATCCTGATCTTTGCGGCAGGTGTAACGGCAGCATCACACTGTACGGCTTGCTGCCAGCACTACCTGTAACTGTAACTTATGATCGTGATGGCGTAGCCCAGCCGCCCTATGTAGGTGTGGTTGGTCTTGACAGTACGGTGCACCTGAACGGATTGTGCGGTGGATTGTATGCCAGCAACTATACTAATATCGTCGCTACTATTGGCTCCTGCTCGGCTAATGGACCTGACGCAGTTATTACCAATCCGTCGCCGGTTCCCGCTTCGTTTACTTATACGGAAAGACTCCACTGTACCGGTGATGAGGTTGTTTTGACTAACACTTCCACACCATCAGGTTACTCGGCGTACTGGGATTTTGGAGATGGGTCGCCGATAGACAGCTCAGGCGCAAATCCATTGTCGCATATTTATGCTGACGCGGCAACCTTTACAGGCAGCTATACGATGAAACTGGTTTATAGTACTTATCATACCTGCTTTGACTCGACAACTCAACCGGTGAATTTCGATCACCATATGCTTGATTCCTTTGTGTTTGCTTATCCGGCAGTGTGTCTTGGAACAGAGGATGGCTTTCTGAATTATTCGACAAGCATGAATTCGCTGAAGTACCTATGGGATTTTGGTGACGGGTTCAGTGACACCTCGATGAGTCCCAGCCATACGTACAGTGAGCTCGGAGGTATTTTCCCGGTGACGTTAAAGATTACGGACACGATAGGGTGCGTGAAAACTTTGACGCAAAACCTTGAAGTGATATCGGTGGACGTTCGTACGGCAGTGCATGATACATCTGTGTGTCTTCGTGATTCCATGTGGCTGCAGTCGGCGATAAGAGTCTTACCGGACACGGTGAACTTCATATCTGTATGGACACCCAACGTTTCGATCGGAGAGGATTCTGCTACCAATAATACAGGGCATAGTACTAAGTTCTTCGGAATCGGGACGTTCAATTATACAATAACGGCTGTCACCTATCCTCCGTTGCTGGCTAACCCGGCTGGATGTAATGGTTCGGATACCGAAAGGATAGTCTCTTATCCGCCGGTAACGATGACTAACCTGACACCCAGCCCTACAGTCATAGCCTACGGCAGTACGGTGCAGTTAAATGCTGCCGGCGCTGTGTACTATACCTGGAAGCCGGATGACGGAACACTCAGCAACAACAATATCAGTGACCCCATTGCTGCGCCGGTAGACTCCACTACTATCTACACAGTTTACGGTATGAATCTGTATGGCTGTCTCGACTCGGGGCAAGTTGTAGTGACAGTTGACTATGATATGTCGGAAGGTATACCGTCTGCGTTCAGTCCTAATGGTGATGGGTTGAACGATGTATTCAGGCTGACCAAGCTGAAATACCAGAAGCTCGTAGACTTCAGTGTTTATAACCGCTGGGGACAGCAAGTGTTCAAAACCACAAACCCTGAGAAAGGATGGGACGGTACTTATAATGGCACGCCGCAGGATATAGGCGTATATAATTACCTTATTATCGTGGCAAGGCCTGATGGCACTAACAAGACTTATTCTGGCAATGTGACCCTCATCAGGTAGCAGAGCAAATATTCAGACAATATTAAAGCCGTCCCGATGCTCAGGACGGCTTTTATATTTTCCGGGCTGCCGGAATAAGTGTTATGCAGCCGGGGTATCTATTGATTTACGGGCATTGCGTTCCAGTACTTCATCGACCATGCCGTATTCTTTTGCTTCTGCGGCGGTCATCCAGTAGTCGCGGTCACTATCCTTTTCCACTTTGTTCAGCTTCTGGCCTGTGTGGT
>CAYNGS010000034.1:0-12285 GCA_964396625.1 uncultured Flavipsychrobacter sp. | reverse complement strand
CGAAGTAGATAAGAACAGGATGTGGGGCATAAGCGCGGGATACCTGTTTGGCAAGGGCAGAAACATAAATAAAGAAGCCGACGACCTCATAGATAAGACGAAGGATTAGGCGCAGCGCCTGAGCTCATTACCAATAACCCCCGGCATGCTGGCGCGGACGGTAATAATGTGCATGCCACTTATACCAATGCTCTTTATAGCCAATGTACTTTTTGCTTTTGTAAGCCTTACCCCTGTAAACTGTTGTACCGCAACTGCTTGTGAGTATGAGCAGTAATGACAACACAATAGTGGCTGTGACGATATTTTTCATACGGGAATAATTATTCCGCTAAAATAGTTTATTATTTAAACTTATGCAATGATATGTTGTCCATGCTGCGGGTATATGAAATCCAAATGTGCTCTTCTTTCGTTAATATTATAAAGCAAATAAGATCTATGAAAAACAAAATTGTCATTTTTTCGGTGATTTTTTTCATAAGCTGCGTTGTGGCTTGCAATGCACAGCCGCAGGATGAAAAGAAAAACCCCTATTACAAACCAAACGAAAACGGGAAGCTGACCGTGACGGATGCCCAATGGAAAAAAGTGCTGTCGCCAAAGGTGTACAACATCATGCGCGAAAAAGGGACAGAAGCGCCCGAGACAGGGCCTTACGTGCACAACTATAAAAAGGGCACCTACTATTGTGCGGCATGCGGCCATGCATTGTTCAGCTCTGACACGAAGTTCGACAGCCATACCGGGTGGCCGAGCTTTTTCCAGCCGCTGAATGAAGGGAGCGTGTCGCAGGCAAAGGACAATTCGTTTGGTATGGACCGGGACGAGGTAATGTGCGCCCGCTGCGGCGGCCACCTGGGGCACGTGTTTGACGACGGACCTGCACCAACGCATCTGCGCTATTGTATGAACGGGTATGCGCTTATGTTTGACCCGGCAAAATAATTCTTATCCGAAGATTGTGTGGTTTTAGGTTTGGTTTTTTACCCCGTTATTTGCAATATAATAACGGGTTTTTTTATGACAAAAAAGGAACGGTATGCTTTTGTGATTGCGTGGTTTCAGAAAAACGTGCCGGATGCGGAAACGGAACTTCATTACAGCGACCCATATGAGCTGCTGGTAGCCGTTATACTCTCCGCACAGTGCACAGACAAGCGGGTGAACCTGGTAACTCCGGCTGTGTTCAAACGGTTTCCGTCGGCGGAAAGTCTTGCCAGGGCTGAGTTTGACGATCTTGAGCCGCTGATAAGGAGTGCGAGCTTTGCAAACAACAAAACGAGGCACCTGATAGGCATGGCCAAAATGCTGATGGAACGCTTTAACGGAACCGTGCCGGATAATATGGAAGACCTTGTGCAACTGCCCGGCGTGGGGCGCAAGACCGCCAATGTGATCGTATCAGTGGTATTCAAACAACCGGGCATGGCAGTGGATACGCATGTGTTCCGGGTTTCTGCACGTATAGGGCTTACGACAAATGTCAAAACCCCGCTGCAGACAGAGCAGCAACTGGTGGCGAATATCCCCAAAGACCTGCTGGCAATAGCGCATCACTGGCTGATACTGCATGGCAGATATGTATGTGTGGCCAGGCGGCCAAAGTGCGAAGACTGCGGACTGAAGCCAGCGTGCAAATTTTACCAATCGGACATGAAATATATTGTGGAAGGCAAGAAGTAACCTTGCCGAAAAAAAGAAACCCGCGTGGATCCGCGGGTTTTATAATAGTGTAAAATCGAATTAGTGTGCAGCCGGCGGCGTCATATCAGGAGCCTGCCCATGATCCCATGATGGGTGATAGGCCTTCTGGTAATCATCAAATTTTTCGTGCTTGTAGGCGTTGTCACCGAAGTAAGAGAGAAACAGCTCCATCTCCTTTACCGTATGAAAACCGGGTATTGGCGTTGGCGACTGAAAATTCTCCAGCATTAAAACACTGGTAGGGTATGACATCTGGCCCTTGAGCATTTCTACTGCAAAAGTGTTGGCTTTGTATTGCGGCTCAAAATGATATTCCTTACCCATAAAATTGATCACGTCCTGGCGCTCGGCATCGAGCTTTAAGGCATAAAAATTGGTATTCATGTACCTGATCAGGTCGGGATTCTGGAAGGTAGTTGCATCCATTTTTTTGCACCAGCCACACCATCCGGTGTAAACGTCAACGTATACCTTCTTTGGATTTTCCTTCATTTTGGCCTGCAGCTCGTCTACAGATGTGATCCAGTGAATTTCGTTGTTGCTGGCCTCCGGTGTCTTCTGTGCAGCGGCTGCCTCAGGTTTTTTCTTCTTCCCGTCGGCGAACAGCAGGGCAGGTGCAGACACGAAAATTATCGCCAAAAGCAATACACGTTTCATTTATTAGCGTTTTAGAGGAACGAATTTACAATTATTCCATGTAGTTTTGTTCAATTGCCGGATAATTTTATGATAAAAGTAGCAGTTGCAATAACGGGCGCGAGCGGTTCTATATATGCCAAAGTACTATTGGAGCAACTGCAGCGGTTAAAAGAGCAGGTGGATGAGGTGAGCCTGGTATGGAGTGATAATGCCTATACCGTATGGCAACATGAACTCGGTGACCGGCAATATGAACAATTTCCCTTCAAAATATGGGACAAAAATGATTTTATGGCCCCTTTTGCATCGGGAAGCTCTTCCTATGGTGCGCTTATCATCTGCCCCTGCAGTATGGGGACGCTCGGCAGAATAGCAGGAGGCATCAGCAACGATCTTGTGACCCGTGCGGCTGATGTGATGCTGAAAGAGCGGCGCAAGCTTATCTGTGTTGTCCGGGAAACACCTTATAACCTGGTTCACCTCCGCAATATGACGACGGTGACGGAAGCTGGCGGCATTATTTGCCCGGCTACGCCTTCCTTTTACAGTAAACCGGAGTCGCTGGCAGACATGGCCTACACGGTGATTCACCGTGTGCTGCAACTGGCAGGATTGAATGCAGATGGGTACAGGTGGGGGGAAACACCGGATGCATAAAGCTAATCGACAAAATTGTAAGGGAAAATTTGTACATTAGAATACAAACCTACGGGCACGAACCTACGGAAGACACGCCGGCCCGCGGGTGAACTTTTTTAAATCTTTGACCAAGCATGTACTCACAATCTATTGAACGGCTCAGGAATATAATGGACGAACTAAGGGAAAAATGCCCCTGGGATAAAAAGCAGACCATACACACCCTCAGGCAACAGACCCTGGAAGAAGTGTATGAGCTTACAGACGCCATATCGACAGACGACTGGCAGGGTATTAAAGAAGAGCTTGGCGATATGCTGCTGCACATTATGTTTTACAGCCGGATAGGGAGCGAACAAAATGAGTTTACACTGGAAGACGTGATAGAAGGTATCTGCAACAAACTTGTGAACCGGCACCCGCATATATACAGCAATGTAAAGGTTGAAAATGACACCGATGTAAAGCAGAACTGGGAGCGGATAAAACAGCAGGAAGGGAAAAAATCGATACTCAGCGGGCTGCCGCCATCCATGCCGGCCCTGATGAAGGCGCTGCGGCTGCAGGAAAAAACAAAAAAAGTAGGCTTTGAGTGGGAAAATACCGCGCAGGTGAGAGACAAAGTGAACGAAGAGATAGAAGAGCTGTATGAAGCTGTGGCCAATGACAACCCCCACGAAATAGAGGAGGAGTTCGGGGACGTACTTTTTGCGCTGATCAATTACGCACGTTTTGTGAATGTGGATCCGGAAAGAGCGCTGGAACTGACTAATAAAAAGTTCATACGCCGTTTTCAGCAGGTGGAGGTTATGGCAGAGGCGCAAGGGAAATCACTGCATGACATGACACTGTGGGAAATGGACGCTTTGTGGAATAAGGTAAAAGAATCGGAGTCCAAGACATAAATGTTCAGGCGCTATCCATATTGGGGCTGGCTGTTGCTGAGCCTTGCGTTGTGGTGCATCAATGGGTATGATTTCCATATGCACCACAGGGCAATGCAGCCTGAGCACCTGGCGCAGACCGTGAACAAAGATCTGCAGGACCGGCAAAATACGTTCGGGCATTTTATAAAAGAGGAGCACCTGCTCAGACGAATGTTTTCCGACTCAATGACTGAAAAGGAGTCGGGGATGGTCAATAGTTTTCCTTTTTACATTTTCGGTTACGACAACGACACCTTAAAATTCTGGAACACAAATACGCTGGTAGTTGGTTACAACGACTCCGCGGTGGAAAAAGCCGTTGTTGTGCATACTGAGCAGGGTGTGTTCGTGGAGCGATGCGTCAGGCTATCCCTGCCCGGAGGCCGTAAAAAGCTTGTGGTACTGTTTCCCGTCCTGATAACATACCCGCTGGAAAATGATTACCTGCACTCTCATTTTGCCGCATCAGACAATATTCCGGTAAAGACAAAAATACTAACCGGCGACAGGCCTTTCAAAGGCGCATACCCGGTGACGATGGCCGGCGATGCACCTGTCTTCTACCTGTTCTTTAATGCACAGGAGATCCAAAAATGGGTGCCGGACCTGACATTTATAGCCCTGCTCATAGCTTCGCTCCTGGCCAGTATATGGTGGGTGCAGCTAATGGTCATTCACCTCACCGAAAGGACCTCGCCATTTGCCGGGTTTATGATCACACTGGCTATCATTACAGTTATCCGGCTGCTCTTGTTTGTTTATGGGCTTCCATTTAATATCGATGGCCTTACGCTGTTTGATCCGGGACTGTATGCGTCAAACAAATTCCTGTCGTCGCTTGGAGACCTGTTCATAGATACGCTGTGCTTTCTGTGGATAGTGGTTTTTGTTATACGCCACACACCATACCGGACATATTTCAACGCATTCAAAAATAAGCCGCTTCGGGCTTTAGTGGCGGTCGGGCTGATATTCCTGCTTATCGGCTTTGTGTTTTTATTTGTGAATATTATACGCAGCCTCGTACTCGATTCCAATATCTCCTTCGACGTCAGCCACTTTTATGCGATCAATCTTTATACAATTCTTGGATTGCTCGTCATCGGCGGCATTACCGGTATATCGTGCCTGGTCGTTTTCCTTTTCAACCTGCAATTGAAACAGCTCATCAGCAACCGATGGGGTAAGTATGTGCTGGTACTAATTGCCGGCATTATATGGATAACGGTTGCCGGCGCCATATACAATCCAGATGCACAACTTTATCCTTTCGACTGGATGTTTGACTGGGCGCTGCTTGGCTGGCTTTTGTTATTTATTCTCCTGCTCGACATCAGGAATTTCACGCTGGTGTCAGATCTGTTTGAGCCGCGCATGATATTCTGGGCCATTTTCATCTGTGCGTTCTGCACCTCCGTGCTCCAATATTTCAACCAGAAAAAAGAAAAGGAGACACGCATAGCTTTTGTAAAAAGGCAGATATCGCCCAACCGCGATTACGAGCTTGAGTCGCCATTCTACAAAACAGGCAACAATATAGAGCGGGACAAGGGCCTTAAGACTTTCTTTTACAAGCCTACCGCCGCCTTGAGAAAAATACTGGACCAGCGCTTTTATGCTCAATACCTTAAAGGGGCAGCACTGAATAAATATAGGCCCACGGTCTACCTGTTCGATGCAAGAAAAAGAAGCCTGAACAATGCCGATTCCACAGGCTTTAATACGCTGCTGAATGAAAAATTTGAGTCGGAGCCAACTAACTCGCCTTACCTTTTTTACAAAGAAAGCTTTCACGACAGGCACTACTATCTCGCGTATATTCCTGTATACAGCGACAGTATCAATAACGTAATAGGCTATGTGATCATTGACCTTGACTCGAAAAAACAACTGACAGAAACGGTCTCGCTCGAATTGCTGCAGCCCACTACAAACAAGGCCAATACACATGATAACGAATATGCCTACGCCGTGTATGTGAAGGGCAAGCTGAGCACGCAAACCAACGGATACCCCTATACTACTTATCTGAGGAATGATACCCTGACACAAGAATATAAATTCTTTACCAACAACAATATATCTGAACTATACTATAAAATTGCTGCCGACCGCATTGCCGTTGTGATCCACTACCACAGCCTGGCTATAGATATGATCACACTTTTCTCTTACCTGTTCGTGATACAGGTGTTGCTGGCTGTGATGATCATGATGTACCAGTTGTACCTGACCTATTTTACCGGCAAGTCGTCTGGAAAACTGATAAAGTTTACGCTTCGCAGACGTGTGCATTTCTCCATGCTTGCGGTAGTGCTCGTTTCCTTTATCATCATCGGCTTCGTCACTATTTTCTTTTTCACCAATCAATACAGGTCTTCAAATGCCGACAAGCTGCAATCGAAGATGCAGGTGGCCAACCAGTCTGTGCAATCGTTTATAAAAAGGGAAGACGGATACAAGTCGGATTCTCTTTTCATTTCGACGGTCAGGTCTGCCCGGTTCAAGGAGTTTATCACATCGCTGGCGAACGGGCAAAAAATAGATATCAACATTTTTGACGATGAAGGGGAGTTGTTGAATACATCACAAGACGATATTTATAACAAAGGACTGATCGCGCACATCATCCGGCCGGACGCTTTTTATCAACTGGACGGCGAGGGAAAATCGGTGGTGATACAGAACGAACAGATAGCGGGGCTGTCCTATCTTTCTGCCTATGAGTCGCTCCGCGACGAGCGCGGCGCCACGCTGGGGTATATCAATGTTCCTTTCTTCTCGTCGGAGAAGGACCTGAACTTCCAGATATCGAATATCGTTGTTACGCTTATCAATCTGTACGCCTTTATCTTCCTGTTCTCGAGTGTGATCACCATATTCATCACCCGCTGGATAACCAATTCATTTACTATCATCATCAGGCAATTCGGGCGGCTGAACCTGCAGCAAAACGAGCGTATCACCTGGCCGTATGATGATGAGATAGGCCTGCTGGTGCGCGAATACAATAAAATGGTAAACAAGGTGGAGGAAAATGCAGCCTTGCTGGCACAGAGCGAACGTGAAAGTGCGTGGAGGGAAATGGCGCGGCAGGTGGCCCATGAAATAAAGAACCCGCTTACACCCATGAAACTGAATATTCAGTACCTGCAGCAAGCGATAAGGAACGACAGCCCCAATATAAAAGAGCTGACCAACAAGGTATCTGACTCGATAGTGGAGCAGATAGACAACCTGTCTTACATAGCTTCTGAATTTTCGAACTTTGCGAAGATGCCGGAGGCGAGACCGGAGGACCTGGAACTGGGCGCGCTCCTTAACAAGGCCGTGGAGCTGTATCTTGACGATGC
Source organism: uncultured Flavipsychrobacter sp. (assembly GCA_964396625.1). GTDB lineage: Bacteria > Bacteroidota > Bacteroidia > Chitinophagales > Chitinophagaceae > Nemorincola. Next base: position 5,021 of record CAYNGS010000034.1, on the reverse strand, counting down.
TCACATAAAAGTTACTATTAATGACCTGCCCGAAAAATTATACGTCTTCGCCGACAGGAGCCAACTGCTGCGTGTGATCACGAACCTGCTTGAAAATGCAAAACAGGCAATTCCATCAGACAGGATGGGAAATATTGAAGTATTTCTGCGGGCAGAAAACAACGACGCCATCATCACGGTCACCGACAATGGAGAAGGAATACCGGAGGATGTAACGAAAAAAATATTTCAGCCTTATTTTACGACCAAAACTTCGGGTACGGGACTAGGCCTGGCCATGACAAAGAAAATACTGGAGTTCTGGAAAGGAGAGATATGGTTTGAGACCGTGCCGGGTGAGGGAACAACTTTTTTTATACGGCTGCCGCTCACTGTCAAATCGTAAACGCACTAATTACCGGCGCGCTACCACACCTGTACCTCGCGTTCCAGTTCAATACCAAACCGTTCTTTCACCGAGTTCACTATCTCCGACGATAACTTCCAGATATCGCTTCCCTTGGCGTTCCCGTAGTTCACGAGCACCAGCGCCTGCTTTGCATGTACGCCGGTCTCGCCGGTTCTGAAACCCTTCCAGCCACACTGCTCTATGAGCCAGCCGGCAGGCACTTTAACCATATTGCCCTGTACGGGGTATGATGGTATATCCAGGTAGCGGGCACGTATCTGCTCAAAATGAATGCCCTTAATGGTAGGATTCTTGAAAAAGCTGCCCGCATTGCCGATAACCTTCGGATCGGGAAGCTTACTGTTGCGTATGTGTATCACAGCATAGGCAACGGCTTTCACCGACAATTCCGTTACACCCATATCTTCCAGTTCCTGCTTTATTGCCCCATAGCTGATATTGTATTCCGGCTTCTTTTTTAGTTTGTACACGACCGATGTAATAAAAACCTTGTCTTTCAGCTCGTGCTTGAAAATGCTGTCGCGGTAACCGAAGTTGCAGTCGCGGTTATTGTAGGTAAGTAATGTTTTTCCTTTCCAGTACCAGAAGCTCACACTTTCTATGGTCTCTTTGGCCTCAACGCCGTACGCCCCAATGTTCTGCATAGGTGATGCACCGACAGTACCCGGGATAAGCGCGAGGTTTTCGATTCCACCCCATCCTTTATTTATCACATAGAGCACAAACTCATGCCATATCTCCCCCGACTGAACACGCAACCATACATAATTGTCATCTTCCCGCTCTATGGTGATCCCCTTCAACTCATTGCGCACCACCAGGCCATCGACCGGCTGCGTCAGCAGTATATTGCTGCCGCCGCCAAGAATATGTTTTGAATAGGCAGTTCCAGATATTTCAGACAGATCGCGCATGTCTGTCACCCGTGTAAAATTGGCGGCAAACACATCTATCCCGAATGTGTTATAGGGTTTGAGAGAAATGTTTTGCTGAACATTCATTTGAACAAAAATACCTTTATTTGCCTGTAAATCTTATCCCGAGTCCGTTTGCCCCGCTGAGTTTAATAACCCCGTTCTCATACATTAGTCCGGCGCCGATGTCTTCTTTTAATAACAGTGGGCCGTCTGCATCCACCTCATCCAGCAGCGGCAGCATATTGGCTATAGCGGCCGATCCGATAGTGCTTTCATTCATAGACCCCATCATAATTTTCAGGCCGAGGCTCCTGCCTTCGTTTATCATGCGCAAGGCGGGTGTTATACCGCCGCTTTTCGTCAGCTTTATGTTTATTCCGTGAAACCCCTCCGCGCATTTCTTTACATCGTCTTCCGTCCTGCAGCTTTCATCCGCAAACAGGGGCAAGGGCGAGGTCATTTTCAGCTCCTTCATAGCTTCGTTCTCTTCCTTTGGCAATGGCTGTTCCACGAACGCGACATTCAGTTTTGCCAGCTCCGGCAGCAACTTTCTAGCTTCTTCAAAAGTCCAGCCCTCATTCGCATCGACCCTGAATGGGGCTTCTGTATGCGCTCTTAAAATTCGTAGTGTATCAATATCCCCCGGCCTGCCCATCTTTATCTTATACACCGGCCACGGGTGGGCCTTCATTTTAGCCACCATGTTATCAGCGGTATCCATGCCAACGGTATAGTCGGTCAACGGTGTATTTTGCCACTTGATACCGAGGAGCTGAAACAACGGCTGGCGGCGCATGCGGGCAAAAAGATCCCAGGCGGCGATGTCCAGGGCAGCGGTGAGAAAGTGTTGTCCCGGTATCAGGTGATGCAGAAAATGCCAGAATCGCTGCGGATCGGTAAGGGCATAACGTTCTATCATGCCGCGCTTAGCCTCCAGCGATGCGATCATTTGCGCAACAGTAATATCATAATAGGAAATGGCCGGCGCCTCGCCATAGCCGGTGATATCGCCGAGACCCAGCGACGTTACCAGCGTCGGCTGATGTGTTTTCTCGCCATGATTGGTAATAAACGGGTACTCAAACGCCAACTCATAGGAATAATATTTTAGTTGCAACATTCGATAAAATTGCGACTATTTTTGCACACAGAAAACTTATAGTTTGTACCGGGTATGCAGCTGCATATCTTCCGGCTTTAACTTTTGACCTACCAACCATGCCAAAAGTCCCGTTTTGGGTTTTTATTATCATCGGCGTCTTGTATTTCACCGCGGTTCGCGTGGATACTATGGATATCGACGCGTCTCAGTATGCCGAGATAAGCCGCGAGATGCTGAAGAGCGGCGACTACCTGCATGTGTACGACAGAGGCATGGAGTATCTCGATAAACCTCCGCTCCTGTTTTGGCTGAGTGCCACGAGCATGAAGATATTTGGCGTGAACAATTTCGGTTACAAGTTCCCTTCGCTGCTCTTTGCGCTTTTGGCTATCTATGCCACTTACCGGCTTGCCAAACTGCTGTATGGCGAGGTGACAGGCCGGATGGCAGCACTGGTGCTTGCCTGCTGCCAGGGTATGTTCCTGATGACAAACGACATTCGCTGCGACACCATACTCATGAGTTGCGTGGTCACGGCTGTATGGCTCATTCAGGAATGGGTAGTGCATAGAAAACCGTTGTACTTTTTAGCCGGGACGGTGGCCATTGCCCTCGGTATGATGACCAAGGGGCCAATTGCGCTGATGGTGCCGGTCTTTTGTTTCATGAGCGACTGGGTGCTAAAACGGCAGTGGCGGAATATTTTTCAGCCCATTTATCTTTTGGGCATTGTTGTTATTGCGTTGCTGCTTGCGCCCATGAGCATCGGGCTCTACCAGCAGTTCGATCTGCATCCCGAGAAAATAATTGACGGTCGGCATGGTGTGTCGGGCCTCCGGTTTTTTTATTGGTCGCAGAGTTTTGGGCGCATCACCGGTGAAAGCGCATGGAAGAACGACGTGGATATCACATTCCTGCTGCTGAATATGCTCTGGTCATTTCTGCCGTGGATATTCCTTTTCGTTATTGCTGTGGTAACAAATGTCGTTAATCTGGCCCGGCAAAAATTCCGGCTCCAGCCGCAGCAGGAGTGGATATCGACAGGTGGCTTCCTGCTCACCTATGTTGCGCTCGGGTCGTCGGCCTACCAGTTGCCGCACTATATTTTTGTCGCCTATCCTTTGGCTGCTATTGTTACTGCCCGGTTTCTGTTTGAACTGATAGAAGAAAAGAAATACCGTTTTCTTTATCGTTTCTTCAGGCCATTCCAGGCGGTCCTCATTTCGTTGGTGTTTATTGTTGCACTGTTGCTGATCGTCCGCGTATTCCCGGCCCACACCGTGGTCATTGCCGGCTTCGGTGCGTGCCTGGTGTGCTGGCTGTACCTCGCGTTTCATAAAAAACTGCAGGGCAAATTGCTTTGGTTGTCGGCCGGGGGCTTTATTATGGTCAATATTTTTCTCACCAACCAGGTCTATTCTTCCCTGCTCACTTACCAGGTCGGCTCAATGACCGGAAAGTACATTCACGCACACGCCATTCCTCCGGCCGATGTGGTCTACTACAAAATTGACGACCCGCTTACGTCCATCCATTTTTATGCACAGGGTATCATTAACCATGCCGATAATTTAAAAGATACAGGACCCGGAAAATATGTCATCACGTCTGATGCCGGAATGAACGATCTGAGACAAGCCAAATATTCTTTTGACATTGAGACCTCCGGACAGCTATACAAAGTAAGCGAGCTGACGCCCGAATTTCTGAACCCCGGGACAAGAAATAAAGAAACGAAGAATTACTATCTTCTGCACCTGAAATGAAGCCGGCGTGCGCTGCGGCTGGCGGATTATTTAAACTGCTTTAAAAAGTACTTTACTTCCTTTTCCTCCAGTATCATTTCACCGTTCTGGCATTTTATCACCTTAAATATCCTCGTGTTCTTGCCGTCACAATCGAGAGCCTGGTCTACCCCCAGGCTTTTCACATACCACGAGGGCGCATTGCCGGGGTCGTTGCCGCTGAACACATAACCCTGCTTGCCATCGGTCGAAGGCCCGGTAATGTATAAAGCTCTTACTGTGGTCGAATTATCTATGGCGCCCCCGGCCTGCTCCTTGGTGGTGCGTTTATACACCGTCCAGTGGCCTATCATCTGGTCTATGCTGGTGACGGGCAGTACCTTTTCCTCTTTTGCTATCACAATTATTTTTGCCGTATCCGTCGAATCAATGCCCATCTGGTACAGTCCTTTTTCGTCGGCCAGCATAAGGATGGTGGGCCGCTTCATAGTAATTTTATACCGCGCGGTGCCGAAGTCCAGTATGCTGTCTTTGTTTATGGTATAGCCACCGTTATATATAAAGCCGTCTTTGTTGTGATAGGAAAATGAGTCTTTTTTCAGGAACGAGATAAACAAAGTATCTGTGAACGGCACCACGGCAGAATCAAGGCCCATTCTTTTTACCTCACGCCACCTGCTCACCGGCATCTTCACCGTCTTGTGCTTGTCAAAGCAAAAAGCTATAACAGGGGTTAATAATATTAAAAGAATTACCGTTTTTTTCATGCACTGCCTCGTGTAAACCCTAAAAGTATCACAAATGCTTTTCACTTTCATACAAAACTAACCGATTATCCATTTCCGATT
>CAYNGS010000033.1:0-12402 GCA_964396625.1 uncultured Flavipsychrobacter sp. | reverse complement strand
ATGGCCACAGGCTGCTCATTCAAAAGTTCATCAAAAACTGAACCAGTCAATTTTAACCCGTCATACAATTTTCACTTAGCTTTACACCATGTCCAGAATATCAACATTACTGATTGCGGCAGCAGTCACGGTCATTTGTTTACCCTGCGATCTGTATGCATGGGGCAAGAAGGGTCACGCCATGGTATCTGAGATCGCATTCTCCTTCCTCGACACCAACACAAAGGCGGCTGTGCACAAGTACCTGGGCTCCATGACCATTGAAGATGCCGGCAACTGGATGGACGACATGCGCCGCGACCACAATTTCGACTACATGAAGACCTGGCACTATGTCAACATTGAGAAAGGCAGACAGTACACACCCAACAATGACGAGAACATAGTCAATGCGCTGAACAGAGCCATCACCGCACTGGAACATAAAGATAAACTCAGCGATGACGACATCAGGAGAAACCTCCTGGTCATCTTCCACCTTGTAGGCGACTTCCATCAGCCCCTTCATGTAGGTTATGGAAACGATAAAGGCGGCAACGATGTGCAGGTTAAGTACCTCAGCAACCCCACCAACCTGCACCGCGTGTGGGACAGTGAAATAATAGAGAGTGAAAATATCTCTGCAAACGACTGCCTGCAGCTATACCGGAACTTCAGCAAGAGTGAACTGGCGCAGCTAAGGGTGATCAATGTAGAGGGCTGGATAAGCGAACCGAGGTCATTGCTCAACTCCGTTTACGACCTTAAGGACGGCAATGTCATAGACCGGAATTACGTAGACAAGAACAAGAAGATAGTAGAGCAACAACTGTTAATTGCCGGCATCAGGTTATCTGCTGTGCTGGAGCATGTCTTCAAACCCTGATCATCCTTAACTGTGCATCGCAGACCCATTATGGCGCCGGTGCTTTTTCCACCAGGTACACTAATACCGGGAAGTGATCGCTGTAGCCATTGTCCCAGTTGTGGGCAGCTGTGAACGAGCGGTGCGGCAGCCCCTTGTAGGTGCCGATCTTATTCACAAGAAAATCGCGGTTATAAATCTCTGCGTTGTAGTACCTCCATTTGTTGTTGTCATTCCTCAGAAACGCACCGGACAGCATCACCTGGTCTATAAGATTCCACTCGCCCATAAAGCTTTCAGTTCCAAGACCTTTCTTATACATGTTGATCCAAGGGTTGTAAATGTTCTTCAGCTCCACATCCTCCTTATTGGCCCTGGCGCATAATATTTTGGCAACTCCCTCGCCATCCGGATTATCATTCAGGTCGCCGAGTATCAATATCTTGGTCTGCAGGCTCACACCAAGCAGCGAGTCTACCAGTTGTTTATCCACTGTTGCAGCCAGCCTGCGACCGGGCGCACTCGCCGCCTCCCCACCCGACTTAGACGGCCAGTGATTGACAAGTATATGAACCGTATCACCGGCCAGAATGCCATATACATGGAGCACATCGCGCGTGGGCCGCTTCTGCCCTATCGTTTCCAGGGGCACATGCACCGGCGCCGCGCCCAGCACCTGCAGGTATTTGGGATTATACAGCATGGCCACACTGATGCCCCGCTCATCCGGCGTGTAGAACCATGCATATTTATAGTTTCGGCTGCTAAGCTCGGGCTGCGCTACAAGGTCTTTGAGCACATTGTCATTCTCCACTTCTGCCATCCCTATAATGGCCGCCCCATCGGGCGTCACGTCAGTGCCCATCTTCTGCATCACCTGCGCTATGTTGTGCACCTTCTGCTTGTACACGGCACCTGTATAGTGATACGACCCACCGGGCGTGAACTCCTCATCATGCTTATTGGGATCGTGTATGGTATCGAAAAAGTTCTCACAGTTATAGAAACCAATGGCCATCACCTTGTACTGGCTCTGCGCACCGCATCGAATAAACAGCAACAGCAACAAAGCTGACAATAACACTTTACATGGCATACCCGGATATTTTCCGCAAAGGAATTGAAATGCATGCAGCAAAAGCGCTGTAAACAATTTAGTAACCCAAACTTTATTTTCACTTAATGATAACATAACGCCCACAAAAAGCCGCGCGTGTCGCCCCTTCATAGTTTTGCACCCTGTTTAAACGATCAACAATAATTCTGTCACGATGGGTCTAAAGCTGTTTCTAATAAGTTTGTTGTTAACTATTTCATGTCTCACATACGGACAAGCAGGGAAAACAGCGATAGTAAAAGGTAAATTGCTAAACAGCGCCACCAGGTCTCCCTTTACCGACCTGAAGATTTCGATACCCGTACTGAACGTGTTCACGAGCTCAGACGGCGAGGGCAACTTCGTCATCAGCGAAGTACCCTTTGGCGCCCAGACACTGATCGTCAGCTCTTTTGATGCGCAAAGCGATACGTTGCGGATCACGGTGGATAAAGATATAGTAGACCTCGGCGACATCTCAATCAGGCCGAGCGACAAGGCCGCATCCTCCGTAAACAACGACATACCCACCATTACTATAGACGACAACAATAGCACGGCCTCGGAAGACGACGGTGTGAGTGCACAAAACGCAAGCGGCGTGCTTGCCTCAGGCACCGACCCATTCCTGAGGACCGTGGCAACGCTGTTCGGACTGCATAATTACCACTACCGCGGCTATGTAAATGAACCGCACGAGTTCCAGGTAAATGGGGTGTCGTTAAATGATCTTCAGACCAACGCATCGTCGTGGACCCAGATGGGGCGCCTCTACGACATCTTCTATCAGCGCAACACGGTCTACGGCCTTAAGCCTTCCAGCTTCACATTCGGGCCTGTCAATGGATCGGCATATTACGATGCCACGGCAGCCAACCAGCAGGCATATACCAAAGTAAGCTTCACACTCACCGACCGCAACTATACAAACGGCCTGATGCTGACGCACAACAGCGGGCTGATGAAAAGCGGATGGGCCTACTCGGTATCATTTGCAAAACGCTGGGCGCAAAATGGCTATGTGCCCGGAACATTTTACGACGACTACTCTTACTATGCCGGCGCAAGCAAGCAAATGAACAAAGGAAGGCTCAACATCTCCACCTTCGGCTCACCCATAGACCACGGAAAGGCCGGATCTGCCACCCACGAGCTCTACGATCTGGCCGGTACCAACTACTACAACCGCAACTGGGGCGAGCTGAACGGCGAGAAGGTCAACGCACGCGTCGAAAAGTACTTCAGGCCGGTAACCATAGTGAACTATGAATACAAGCCCACCGATAAAACACGGTGGAACACGGCCATAGGATACGAAGCCGGCAAAGACAAAAACTCGTTCTTAGACGGCTATAACTCTTCGAGCCCCTATGGCGATTACTACCGGAACCTGCCCAGCTACTACTACACCTTCTTTCCGCCCGACACCGCAACAGGAAAGGCCGTGGACAAAGCCATACGCGCCGACCCCGGCAAGCTGCAGATAGACTGGAACCGCATGTACCAGGACAACTATATCAACACACAGACCATAAACAATGTGCACGGTATACCGGGTAATAATGTGACCGGCAGGCTGTCGGAATACATCCTCGCCAACAGGGTGAACGATATGCGGAAATTCACCTTCAATACAAACATAGAGCATGCCCTAACCGAAAAGATAACACTCTACGGCGGCCTTACATTCGTGTCGCAAAGAGACGAGTACTACAACCAGGCTGTGAACCTGCTCGGCGGCGATTTCTTTGTGAACTACAACCAGTTCGCTTCGCAGCAATACATCGGTAACCCCAACTACAACCAGAACAATCTCAACGACCCCAATGCCATCATTAAGGTAGGCGACAAATATGGCTATGACTACGCCATCCAGTCATTCAACACCCTGCTTTGGGGCCAGGCCGTGTACACTATCGACAAGTTCGACTTTTTCGCAGCCGTAAAAGGCACAGACAACTCATTCGACCGCGACGGTTTTATGAGAAACGGGCTTTTTCCAAACAACTCATACGGGCTCACGCCTTCCCAGAGCTTCCTTACGGGCGCAGTAAAGGCCGGTGTGAATTATAAGTTCGACGCACGGAACATACTTTTCCTGAATGCCGGGTACACTTCCAGTCCACCGAGCCCCGACAATACTTATGTCTCCGCAGCCATCCGCGACTTCACCGTTACCAACCCCACTGCCCAGCACACCAAGAGCCTTGAGGCGGGTTATGTGGCAAAGGCTTCAAATCTGTCGGTGCGCGTGGTCGGTTACCTCAACGACATCACCAACCAGACTGAGATCAAAAGGTTTTACAACGACGACCCTGCTTTCCAGACCTTTGTAAACTATGTGATGCAGGGCGAGAACACCCGTTCCATTGGTACGGAGCTGGCAGTGGAGTACAAAGTATCGCGCCAGGTGAGCGTGGTGGGCGTGGCATCCATAGGCAAGGCCATCTACACCAACAACCCCAATATCTCCGTGTACTTGGACAATGACACCCTGCAGCACGCCATACCCGATAAGGCTTACATCAAGAACTACTACCTGTCGGCCGGCTCACAAACCACCTGCGTGGCCGGTATCAACTACCACCCCAAGCGCGATTTCTATGTCAATGTCAACTTCAACTACTTTGACCGGAACTATGTGGAGATAAACCCCAACCGCCGCACCATAGCCGCAACCGGCCTGTACCCGGTAGGCTCGCCACAGTGGCACGAGGTGCTGGACCAGGAGGAACTGCCGGCAGCATTTACAGTAGACCTCAAGGCCGGGAAAAAATTCCAGTTGTCGCGCATGTCGAAAGCAGTGAGCAGGCATTCTAAGAATGCAGTGCTTGATGTTTATGGCAGCATCGGCAACCTGCTCAACAATACGAACGTCATCAACTCCGGCTACGAGCAGTTGCGCTTCGACTATACCTATCACAATCCCGACAAATTTGCGAACAAATATATTTATGCATACGGCATCAATTATTCGATCACGGTGAGTTTGAAATTCTAAAAATTATTAACTACTAAATTCAATCTATGAAAGGTTTACGTTTTGCGCTTGCACTGATATTAATGAGCGCCACATTGAATTCGTGTGTGAAACAAAACTTCGACAACCCGCCCAGCTCTGCAGCGTATGATCCGAATCTGTCGGTAAACCTGACCATAGCCCAGCTATCGGGTATAGCCGAGAACATGCTCTCAGGGCAGTACCGCACCATGGGCGACAGCACCATTTACGGCGTAGTGACCGCAGACGACCGGTCCGGAAACTTCTACAAACAGATAGTGATACAGGACTCTACCGGCGGCATCGTCATCAGCATCGCACAGACCTATTTGTATAACGACTACCCTATTGGGCGCAAGGTCTATATAAAGTTAAAGGGCCTCACGCTCATCAACTACAAGGGCCTGCCGGAAGTAGGATTCTCAGCCAGCATATCCAATGGCTCTGTATCGCTGACCGGCATACCGTCGTCGCTGATCACTAATTATGTGGTGAAAGCCACCTACCCTGTCCCGGTGACGCCCACGCCGGTAACCATAACCGGGCTGTTCTCAAACGCGAACAAATATCTCAACATGCTGGTGAGCATAGACAATATGGAGTTCGACTCACTGTCTGCGAACGTGCCTTATGCCGGCACAGTGAGCAGCGGCACCATTGCCACATCGCGCACCATACGCGACTGCCCCTACTCGGGATCCATGATCATGTATAACAGTGCATATGCCACTTTTCAACCGGTGCTTACCCCAAGCGGCAAGGGAACGATAACCGGCATCTTTTCGATATACATAACACCACAGTTTCTCATCAGGGATACATCTGATGTGAAATTAACAGACAACAGGGATTGCCCATAACACGCTGCAACAACATCACTGGGTAACCCCGAGGAAACATTTGCTTAACCTTTTCTTAAGGCTGGGTTGATACAAAGGAAACATTGCGCTGAGACATTTGCTGCTTAAAACAAAATCATGAAAAAAACATTTTTACTTTTTAGTTTAGCCATAGCTGCGTTCACATCCAACGCCCAACTGACCCTGCCGGCAGGAACCACCTACACCCAGAATTTCGACGGTATAGGGTCCGGCGCACCGGCCGGGTGGAGTGTGTATAGCGGCGCCAGCGCCACCAGCCTGGGAAACATTGAAACATTTCCAACCTCAACTTCTTATCCTCCTTCCGTACTTCGCCCCGATACTGCATCCTGCATAGGCGCGGTGAACGTAGGCGGATTCAAAAATTTTGCATCGGCCGATGTGTGTCATCCCGGTGACGACTGGTGTGCAGCCGTGCCACCGTCTTACACAAACAGGGCCCTCGGCGTTCGCCAGGTAGCACCCACCAATGCCTCGCATCCCAATCTCGACTCCGGCGCTGCATACGTATTACAGTTGGCCAACACCACGGGCGATACCGCCTTCAGCATGACCTTCAAACTGCAGTCGCTCGACTCTTCAAGCCCGCGCACAACAACATGGATGGTAGACTATGCTATCGGCAGCCCTACCAGCTTCACGCCCGTACCTTCTTCACAGATCACCGGCACTATGACCACCGGCGGAAATTTATTCTCGAACAATCCAATCACCGTAAACTTTGGCAGTGCACTGAACAACAAAGCATCCAGTGTGTACATCAGGATAGTAACGCTGGTGTTCTCATCGGGCTCAGGTTCGCGCGCCAGCACAGCCATTGATGACCTTAATCTTACATGGCACCGCATCACTGCCGGTGTTACCAATATCTCTGCACCCTCAGCCCTGTCATTAACGACCATAGGCGCGGCCACCAGCGACAAGATAACCATGCAGTACAATGCAGAGCTGGAAGGCAACTACACCCTGAGCCTGTACGACATTACCGGTCGCGTTTCATACACCCGGATCGTGAATGCACAACCCGGCGATCAGCAGTTATCGCTCGACGGTCTGCACCTCGCTCCCGGCATGTACTTTGCAAAGATGAACAACGGCAACAGCTCTTCTGTAGCCCGCGTAATGGTTCAATAACTGATCACACATTTTTTTCCATAGCGCCTGCCTGAAAATGGCAGGCTTTTTTTTGTGCAACACATTAATGGTCAAATGGTTGACTAGTTAAATAGTTGATTCATTGGGGGGGCTACCGGAAGTATGCCAAGGAACTCCGGCCCCTACGTGAGCAGCCCATTAGCTTTAGAGGCGCTTGTCTATGTTGTATTCGCGCTGCATGTAGGTGAGCGTGGCGACGAGCGACCGTTGACGCAGAAACTCCTCGTCTGTAAGCATGTGCTGTTCGTCTTGCGGTAAGCGCAACTGCAGGAGGTTGTACTGAAAAGCCATTTTATTTCGCTTCCTGCCGTCGACAATTATTGTATCATTGATATCTGTGCTCCTGATCTTTAGTATCTCCCGATAGTCGTAATAGTGCTGCGCCGTGACGATAGCTGCGTTAGCCGCCTTTCGCTGCAACCGCTGCTGCTCTTTTTCTGCCCTGTCCTGCTCCTCAATTTTCAGCCTCATTTCATAGGCAGCGCGATTGAATTGCCCGGCGCGGTCCATGTCGGGATAATGGCGAATAGAGTCGCCCATTTTCAGTTCATCCTCATTCACATCATCAATATGATTTACCCAAATAATATTTCCTTCGCGGAACGGGGAAGGCCGCTGACACGGTGGTATCGTGGCATAGTAAGCGGCTGTTGCCGGATCGGGCATTGTCTCTTTTTCCGTAATTTTTTCCATGGGATATGCGATCCCATCTCCATGAGGAGCGATCGGGGCAGCATCATCCACTGTAGCGGGTTCCGAGGCGCAGGATAAGGAGTCCGGCGTTATCCCATCATTATCACACATTATCACATCAGCAGCGCACGAAGGAGTGGCGACACCACGGTCTCCTATAGCCGGAGTATCCTTTGCTCCGGTATTATCGGCGAGGACCGGAGCGTCCCGCAGCTCCTCACATACGGGGGGCACAGACGGGACAGACGCTGACTCTTCGACTGCATCCCCATCAGCAGCAAGGTTCTTCTCGACCTCACGTACATTGTCGACAATGGCGGCCTCCCAGCACGCCCTTGCATCGCCGAAGGTTCCTTTGACATACCTATCAGCCATCTTGGTGATGCTTTGGCTCAGTGCGTGATCTTTGCGGGCAGTAAAACGTATGAGCTCTTCATAAGCCTGAACATAAAAGCCCCCGTGCTTCTTGTCGAAACCCCTTGTTATACCAACGAGCTTCTTGAGTTTGTCGACTTCTTCCATTGTGGGGCAACGGTCGCCCGGATCACGGCTGCGGATATTGTGATTTACTGCTTCGATATGGTTATAAATGTCCTGAAGGATGAGGCCAGGTGCCTGCCGGGCGGCATTTTTCATCTGCTCCCACTTACCATTTTTAATCCACAGATAGACGGTGCGGCGGCTGACGTTGAGGATGTCGGCAATCTCTTGCTGCGTCTTGTCCGTGTTAAAATAAAGGTCTTTCGCGAGCTGCTGCTCATTTGATTTTGGTGCCATAGGGATTAAATGGTTGATTAGTTGACTGGTAGATTCGTTAAGAGGTTAATTGGGTTAAATAGGTAAAGGGGTAAAGGGCCGGCGGGGAGATGATGCACTTTCGGTATTCCCGGCCAGGTGCGGCTGTAAAGATTATGCGGCGGGTAATTGAGACTTGTAATGCGTAATTGCGGGGATCATAGGGTTGTTTTTTGGCACAAAGGTGAAGCAGAAAAACGGAAGTTAAAAACCGGAAATCTATGATAGTACGGATTCTATACTATCACAGTTCGCTTACGGTCTGTGATAAAACTTTTTTTCGAAATAAGCGATTGTATGGGACGGGATTACATATTTTTTTGATTGCTCAGTTGACCGGTTGATCCGTTAGGTAGCTTTGTTGCCAAATAAAAACGTGAAACCCCCTGACGGGGGCTTCACGAAATCGGGCCTTTTATAAATTATGTCAGGCTATGCCTATTTTCGAAAGGAACTTCATTCCTTCACAAACTTTTGTACCGTGATCCGTTCGCCGTTGGCGTCGTAGAGCATGATGATGTACATGCCGGTGGCGAGAGGGCTTACGTTGATGGTTGTTGCATCGGCCTGGTCAATGATGGTCCTGCCCTCCATAGAGGTGATAACCGCGCGAAGTGCCACAGGGGCATCTATATGCAGCACCGCATCTGCCGGATTCGGATAAATGTTCACGTCCGACGCAAGTATGGTTGGTATGCCAACCTTGCCGTATGGATAGTTGACGGAGAAAGCGCTGCAGCCATTGCTGTCGACCACTTTAACTGTATAATTGCCATTATAAGCCGGATGGAACGACCGCGCAGTGGCGCCGGCCATGGGCGTGGCGCTGATATACCACTGATACGTGACGAATGGCGTGGACGTCATGAGCGAACCACCGCCAGATAAAATTACCGGCACTGGTGTGGGATGCACCGTGATGTGAACACCAGCGGTTGTATCGGCACAGGTGCCGCCGATATTGAGCATGCAGCTGTAATCGCCCGTAGCCATCGCCACGTAAGACCCTGCGGTGGCGCCGGTCATAGGTGCGCCATTGCGCCGCCACTGGTATTCAATGCCTGAGGAAGCGCCGCCCACATTGGCAGTGAGCGTTGTGCTGTTGCCGAGGCAGAAGGTCACAGGCCCTGCAACAACAGTATATGGCGCGGGAACAGAACTCACCGAAACGGCGGCCGATGTGTTGGCACAGCCATTGGAGCCGGTCACCTTTACCGTGATCATCCCCGAACCTGTATCGGTATAGGATGCGTTTGTAGCGCCGGGTATGGGTGTGGGGCCTATGTACCATTGATAGCTGTTGCCTACGGCGAGGGATGCATTCAGCACCACATTGCCGCCCTGGCAAAATACCGGCGAACCGACGGCCGAGACCGCAGCGGAAGGCCGCGGCTTAACAACAACTGTTGATGAAGCGGATGTGGCTGTGCAGCCAAAGCCATTGGTGATGGCCACACTATAACTGCCCGGAAGCGTGGCTGTGTAAGCCATGGCATTAGCGCCCGGTATGGCGCCCGCGCCATTGAACCATTGATAAGTATAACCGAGACCCGAGGCAGCAGTGAATATCACGCTGTCGCCATTGCAGATATTCAAAGAACCGGAAGCAGTGACCGTAGCCACCGGACCGGGATTAACCGTTACAGTGACAGAAGCCGATGCATGACAACCCAGACTGGTAACGCCGGATACGGCATAGGTGGTTGTGACCGTGGGAGTAGCAGTAACCGTAGGCCCTACCGGCGAAGAAAGACTGGCAGCCGGCGACCAGGTATATACCCCGCCCACACCCGCGCCTGACGCGGTGAGCGCCACTCCCGCACCACCGGTGCAGAACATGGGCGCGCCGGGAGTCACGGTGAGAGACGGCGGCGTGATACAATTTACATCGCCAATGATGTGCAGTGCGTATATCTGTATGGTGCCCGTTGCGCCCGGCGCAGCGAAAGGATAGATGCGGAACAATAAAGCGGTGTTGGTAACGCTGAAGCCGGTCCATGAAGCGAGTGTAGTACCTGCGAGGCTTGTGGCGCAGGAACCGGAGAAGGGCACATGATCGGTAGCATCGTCTACCCAAGTAGTGCCGCCATCCGAGCTATACGCGAGACGCGCCTTCACAGGTCCGGTTGGTGAATTACGCAGGTTGGCGGTAAAGCCCGTAGCGTGGATGGTATAGCCTGCAGCCGCAGTGAGCGACACCTGTATACAGGGACCTGCGGAAGAATAGACCGCGCCCGTGAAGCCGGTTATGCCGCTGAAACCCTGTGCACACGGCGTGTTGAAGCCGGTGCCGATGGGTGTAAGATTGCTGGCTGTAGCAATGTTGGGGTCTACAAAGGAGGGTGCGCCTGCCGTACTCGCGGCTGCATAAGTATAAATATCCTGGCAGTAAGCGCTGCCCAGTGAAACAAATAAAAGGATGGCAATAAGTGTAATTTTCCTCATGATAAGAGCGCGTTTTTCGGTTGTTACTTACGAGCAGCGAAAATAGCCGAACGATGTGACGGCAATAAAATGAGGGTGTTAACTGTGTATTATTTTAATCTTAACGAAATGAAATGAACGGCGGCAACAATACTTTAGTAATGATTACATAACCAACCGGCAGAGACTACCAATAGGCAACGGTATGTATCCTTGTGCAAACAAAAACCAGCTCATGAAACGAATCTACTTACTGCTCACAACAATCGTAGTGATCACTGCACTCACTAACTGCAGAAAAGACAGCACTCAGAACCAGGTGACAACAACAACAACCAGTACATCAGCGCATTATGCAGCCAAGGCCGTGTACAGCGGCTGGCCGGAAACATTTGAATCCGGCACAAAGGGCGCCTATGCCGATGGCACTGTAACCTTATCCACAGGCGTATGGGATCTCAATGATGCGCTGATCGGCAGCCTGTCGGGCGACAGGAAAAACGGAACCAAGTCAGTGCGGGTAGAAAATACCGGCACAGTAACCATGAACTTCAATGTGACAAACGGCGTAAGCCAGGTGACCATCGCACATGGCGAATACGGAACCGATGCATCGAGCACATGGCAGTTGTGGTACTCCACAAACAGCGGCAGCTCGTGGACACAAACCGGCAGCACTGTAACAACATCTTCCACTACGCTGAACACTGCCACCTTCACCATGAACGTGAACGGAAATGTCCGTTTCCAGGTGCGCAAACTGTCTGGCGGGAGGCTGAACCTGGATGACGTTAATATTACCGACAATTCCAGCGGTGGCGGCGGATCGGACACTACCCCAACCCGCGATGATAATATGGGTATGGGCAACCCCAGCAATGCCACAACCGACGTAGGAAACACAAACAACTACCTTATGGTTAAAACACAATACGCGCTTTCATACAACAACTCCAAAGGCATGGCAAACTGGGTAAGCTGGCACCTGAGCACAGCCTGGAAGGGCTCTGCCACGCGCTGCGACTGTTTCACACAGGACGCTTCGCTTCCATCGGGATACTTCAAGGCAACAACATCCAACTATACAGGCACGGGCTTTGACCGCGGCCACCTTTGCCCTTCTGAAGACAGGGACGGCAGCGCAACAGACAATGCAGCAACCTTCCTGATGACAAATATGACGCCGCAGGCGCCAAACATGAACGAAGTAACATGGGAAGCATTTGAATCGTATTGCCGCACGCTGATGAGCGCCGGTAATGAATTGTACATTATAGCAGGTGGCTATGGCACCGGCGGCACCGGCAGCAATGGCGGCACTACCAACAGCATAGCCAGCGGCGCCATAAACGTACCATCGCACTTCTGGAAGGTAGCGGTAGTATTGCCGGTAGGCACCAACGACGTAAGCCGAGTAACAACTGCAACACGCGTAATAGCAGTAGACATGCCTAATACACAGACAGTTAACGCACACACTTGGGATTACTACCGCACATCGGTAGATGCTATA
>CAYNGS010000032.1:0-12420 GCA_964396625.1 uncultured Flavipsychrobacter sp. | reverse complement strand
CCTGGTGGCTGTTCCGATAACAGTGAACCAGACACCGGCGGCAATAACAGGAACACTAGTTGTGTGTACAGGATTTACCACTACGCTTAATGATGCCACTGCAGGTGGCACATGGAGCAGCGTGAGCGGCGCAGTTGCGACAGTGGGATCGACCGGGATCGCGGGCGGTGTATCATCGGGTACCTCTGTTATTAATTATACAATGGGGACGGGATGTTTAGCGTCAGTGATACTGACGGTAAATTCATCGCCGACAGCCATAACGGGCACACCAGTTGTGTGTACCGGATTTACGACGACACTCAATTCCACCCCGGCGGGCGGTACCTGGAGCAGCAATAATACTGCGCAGGCAACCGTAGGCACGGCGGGTGCGGTAACCGGCGTTTCGGCAGGCGTGCCGATCATTAGTTATACGATGGCCAACGGTTGCTTTGCGACGCAGCCTGTGACTGTGAATACCACTCCGGCACCGATAACAGGAACGCTAACCATTTGCACGGGACTCACTTCGACCCTGGCTGATGCAACAGCAGGCGGTGCGTGGACCAGTATCACAACCAGTGTAGCTACAGTATCTGCAGTGGGTATAGTGACCGGCGTATCGAGCGGAACATCTACAATAAGTTATACAGTGGGCTCGGGTTGCGGCGTTGCGGCGATCGTTACAGTGAATACTTCTCCTGCATCTATTACCGCCTCAGGCGGTGTCATCGGCATTATTAATACTATAGCGGGTACGGGCGTATCGGGTTATACCGGTGACGGCGGCCCTGCGACGGCCGCGAAGACTGGTCAGGTCTATGGTGTAGCCACCGATGGAGCCGGTAATACCTATATTGCTGATAATACCAACAGCGTAGTTCGTAAAATAAACAGCGCCGGGATCATCAGTACGGTAGCCGGCAACGGATCAGTAGGGTTCAGCGGAGATGGCGGGCCGGCAACTGCGGCCAGCATGACTTATATAGGCGGCATAGCACTGGACGGAAGCGGCAACCTGTACATAGCCGACTTTTTTGGCAACAGGGTACGTAAAGTAAATACATCAGGTATCATCTCGACCTTTGCAGGTAATGGCTCCGGCGGGTTTAGCGGCGACGGCGTGCAAGCTACGGCCACGTCTGTGACCCCCTCTGACCTTACTGTTGACGCCAGCGGCAACGTTTACATAGCCGACTACGGCAACAACAGAATACGTAAAGTAAATACGTCGGGTATCATCAGTACGGTCGCCGGCAGTGCAACAGCGGGTTTTTCCGGTGACAACGGCCCGGCCACAGCAGCGCAACTTAACGGCTGTATCGGATTGGCACTTGACGGCAGCGGCAATCTCTACATTTCCGATAACGTCAACCGCCGCATACGCAAGGTGAACACATCGGGTATCATCACTACCTATGCCGGTACAGGTTCGTCCGGGTTCAGCGGTGATGGCGGCCCTGCTGCCTCGGCGACATTTGGCCTCAATGGCACATTCGCGCTTGCGACAGACGCCGGAGGAAATCTTTATGTGACAGACTTTACGAACGGAAGGATCAGAAAGATAAATACTTCAGGCATCATCAATACAGTCGCAGGTTCGTTCATTGGATATGGCGGTGATGGCGGCCCCGCCACAGCAGCGACCGTGGGTATAGTGCCACAGGGCATGACCGTGGACGCAGCAGGCAATATTATACTTGGTGACTGGACCAACTACAGGGTACGCAAGGTTAACGGCGCCCAGGTTTGTGCCGGCTCAACAATTACCCTTAGTGAATCAGTTGCCGGCGGGACATGGAGCAGCAGTAATGCATCGGTTGCGACCGTAGGCTCTACCGGTGTGGTAACAGGCGTGGCAGCAGGCAATGTGACCATAGCCTACACGATGGCATCGGGTTGTTCGGCTATAATTCCGGTTGTGGTTAACCCGCTGCCTGCTGCTATTGCAGGAAACACCAACGTATGCCAGGGCCTTACGAGCACGCTCAGCGACGCTGTAAGCGGCGGCATATGGACCAGCCTCAGCCCGGCGGTAGCGACAGTAGGATCGCTGACGGGTGTGGTAAGCGGTGTGACCCTGGGTACTGCAACAATTGTTTATACATTACCAAATACAGGATGTGCGCAGTCGATCATCGTAACTGTGAATGCACAACCTGCGGCTATTACCGGTGCAGCGACGGTATGCGTCAATGCATCGACCGCGCCGCTGGGAGAAACAACAGCAGGCGGCACGTGGAGCAGCAGCAATACAGCGCTGGCGACCATTGGCTCAACAGGTGTAGTGACCGGCGTTGTGGCAGGCACACTTACAATCATTTATACACTGCCCGGTGGATGTACGGCGACATGGCCAATGACCGTGAACCCGACACCGGCAGCAATTGCTGGTCCGAACGCGGTGTGTGTGGGCTCGTTTGTGAGCCTGACCGACGCATCGGCCGGTGGTTTATGGAGCAGCACCAGCCCGGCGCAAGCCACAGTAGGCTCGCTCACCGGCGCGGTTACCGGTGTGGCCGCAGGAACCACTAACATCGTCTATACATTACCAGCAGGCTGTACGGCTACTTTACCAATGACCGTCAATCCCCTGCCGTCGGGCATTACCGGTTCGGCAAGTGTATGTGTAGGCCTGACAACAAGCTTAAACTCAACACCTGCTGGCGGTACATGGACCAGCAGCAACTTACCAGTTGCGACGATCGGCTCTTCTTCCGGTTTAGCAGGAGGTGTTACTGCGGGTATCTCCACCATAGTGTATACGATACCGACTTCGTGCCAGACATCAATTATCCTGACCGTGAACCCGCTGCCAACTGTATTTAATGTGACCGGCGGCGGCACTTATTGCAGCGGCGGCATTGGCGTTCACATCGGAACCAGCGGTTCTACATCAGGATTCACCTACACACTAATAAGAGGCGTAACAACAGTGGCGACACTGACGGGAACGGGATCTGCACTTGACTTTGGATTGCAGACCGTGGGTGGCACATACTCGATCACAGCGACCAACCCGACGACCTCGTGCGTAAGCACAATGGCCGGCCTGGCAGTTGTTGGTGTCAATCCGCTACCTCCACAGTTTAACGTAACCGGCGGCGGAAGTTATTGCTCCGGATTGCCTGGTCTTCCAGTTGGATTATTCGGATCGACTACCGGCATGAGGTACCAATTGTATCTGGGTGCAACTGCCTCAGGCAGCCCCGTTAACGGAACAGGTTCGGCGATAACTTTCGGATTAAGAAGTGTAGCAGGTGTTTATACAGTTATAGCCACCGACACGGTATCGGGATGCACTAACCCGATGCTGGGTGGCGTGAGCATTTCAATCCTGCCATTGCCTACAGCATATACTTTAACTGGTGGCGGCGCCTATTGTTCCGGTGGTACAGGGGTGGATATTGCACTGAGCGGATCTGATATAAATGTGAACTACCAGTTGTTTAATGGTGTGACCGGCGGTGCAACCCTGGCAGGAACAGGCGGCGCGCTTGACTTTGGTTTGATCACAGCGACAGGCACATCATATACTGCGGTTGCCACCAGTCTTATCACCGGCTGTAGCACCACGATGACGGGTACCCTCACGGTGACTGTGAACCCACTACCGGGATTATTTACCATAGGTGGCGGCGGCGCTTATTGTGCCGGGTCGACCGGAGTGAATATCACGCTTAGCGGTT
Organism: uncultured Flavipsychrobacter sp.; assembly: GCA_964396625.1. Taxonomy (GTDB): domain Bacteria; phylum Bacteroidota; class Bacteroidia; order Chitinophagales; family Chitinophagaceae; genus Nemorincola. The sequence continues at coordinate 8,749 of CAYNGS010000032.1, read as the reverse complement.
CGGAAACGACGTCTACTTACCAATTATTTATAGGTGTGTCGCCAATAGGTGCGTCGCTTGCCGGTACCGGTTCGTCGCTGAACTTCGGACCGCAGACTGCTGCTGGTACTTACAGCGTTGTGGCGACAAACCCAACAACCGGATGTACGAGGACAATGACAGGAACTACCACAGTTATTGTAAACCCAGTGCCTACCCCATTCCTGATGACGAGCGGCGGCGGATATTGTGCCGGCGGCGCAGGGTCGCTGATAGGATTGGCAGGTTCGGTAGCAGGTACATCTTACCAATTGTTCCTTGGGGCATCGCCTTCCGGAGGACCAGTTGCGGGAACAGGTTCGGCGATCAGCTTCGGACTGCGTACAGCTGGCACTTATTCCGTAGTGGCTACATTAGGCGCATGTACAGCAATAATGCCAGGCAGCATAACCATTACCGCCTACACACCTCCAACTGTGTTTGCAGTGACAGGAGGCGGCAGCTACTGCTCGGGCGGAACGGGTGTGCATATAGGCTTAAGCAACTCTACGGTCGGTGTTAATTATCAATTATATTATGGCGGCGCGATATCCGGCCTGCCTGTGGCAGGTACCGGCGGACCAATTGATTTCGGCCTACGTATCGCATCGGGCCTTTCCTACACAGTTATCGCCACCGATGCTGCTACGTTGTGTACCAGCAATATGTCGGGCAGTGCTACAATAACAATCAATGCACTGCCAACGGCATTTACGGTTTCCGGCGGCGGCGGGTATTGTGCAGGCGGAACAGGTGTTCATATCCTGCTGTCGAACTCGACCACAGGTGTAAGCTACCAACTGATGAATGGCGGACCGGTGGGAAGCCCGGTAGCGGGTACTACGGGTAGCCCCTTAGACTTCGGCTTGTGGACAACAGGAGGCACGTATACGGTTGTTGCGACTACGGTAGCAACTACCTGCACCAATACCATGCTGGGCAGCGCAACGATCGTTGTAAACCCATTGCCTACTCTTTATACAATGACAGGCGGAGGCAGTTATTGCTCCGGTGGTACAGGTATGAATATAGGCCTTGGCGGATCTGATGTTGGTATCAACTACCAACTGTTCAGAGGCGGTGTAGCTGTAAGCGGCCTCGTAGCAGGTACAGGAAGCGCGCTTGGCTTTGGCCTGTATACTGTAGGCGGCGTTTATACAGTCGTTGCCACTAATACCACAACTTCCTGCAGCCAGACAATGACGGGAACAGATACGATCACAGTAAATCCATTACCACCATTGCACACTGTAACCGGCGGCGGAGACTACTGCGCGGGTGGAACCGGTGTTCACGTTGGGCTTAACGGGTCAGAAACAGGCATCAGCTACCAGCTTCTTTATGGAGGGGTACCGCTGGGCCTTCCGATGGCTGGTACCGGATCGGCATTAGACTTCGGACCGGAAACAGTGGCCGGCACTTATACGATTGCTGCAACCAACAGTCTTACAGGATGTGTTGATACAATGAGCGGATCGGATACAGTTTCGATCAGCGCATTGCCCTTGGTGTATACTATCACAGGCGGCGGCAGCTACTGCTCCGGCGGTACGGGAGTGCCGGTGGGCATGAGCAACTCGCAGAGTGGTGTAAGCTACCAACTGTTTAATGGTGCGTCACCGTCAGGTTTGCCGGTTGCTGGCATCACAGGCTCCCCCATCACCTTCGGCTTGCGCACAGGTGGCGGCACCTATACGGTAGTGGCCACTAATACAATAACATCATGTACCAATAATATGGCAGGCACAGTGACTATCACTGTAAATCCACTGCCTACAGCGTATAACGTAGGCGGAACCGGCAGCTACTGCTCCGGTGGAACGGGCGTAGACCTGACGCTGAGCGGGTCTGATGCAGGCGTGAGCTACCAGTTGATGAACGGCGCATTGCCAATCGGCGTGGCTGTTACAGGAACAGGTGTTGCGCTTGACATGGGCATGCAAACTGCGAGTGGCGTCTACACCATAGTCGCAACAAATCCGGCAACAGGATGCGTGAACACAATGACCGGAAGTGCGACAATAACTGTGAACCCATTGCCCATAGCTTACAGCATACTGGGTGGCGGTACTTATTGCGCCGGACTCTCCGGAGTTGACGTTTCGCTGAGCGGATCGCAGATAGGAGTACACTACCAGTTGCTGAAAGGAGTTACTCCGATGGGCAGCCCGGTAGCAGGTACCGGTGCAGTGATCGACTTCGGCATGCAGACAGCAGGCGGTGTGTATTCTGTGGTAGCGACTAACATAACTACCGGATGTGTAAACACGATGGCCGGCAGCGTTTCAGTAATCGTAAATCCATTACCAACCCTATATAGTGTTACCGGCGGCGGTGGCTACTGCGCAGGCGGTGCGGGCGCACATGTAACCCTGAGCGGGTCTGATACAGGTGTTAAATACCAGTTATACCGCGGCGCTTCGCCAATAGGCAGCCCTGTTGCAGGAACCGGCTCCCCACTCGACCTTGGACTGCAGGTTGTCGCAGGCACTTATACTGTGATGGCTACAAATGCTACCACTGCGTGCCAGGTTAATATGACCGGCAGCACGTCTGTATTTATCAATCCACTACCAACAGCGTTTGCTGTGACGGGTGGAGGCAACTACTGTATCGGTGGTACCGGGGTAGCTGTGGGATTGAGCGGCTCGACCTCGGGTGTTAACTACCAGCTTATGAAAGATGGTGTGCCTACCGGACCGGTAATGGCAGGTACCGGTGCGGCATTGAATTTCGGCTTGCATACGGCTGCGGGTGTTTACACCGTGGGTGCTACTAACGGCCTTACCCTGTGCACTAACGATATGACCGGTAGCGTGACCATAGGCATCAATGCTTTACCAACTGCCTATGAGGTGACCGGCAGCGGCAGCTATTGCGCAGGTGGCACCGGCTTAAATGTTGGTCTGAACAACTCCGATACAGGTATCAGTTACCAACTGTTCCGGGGAATAACCGCGGTGGGCGGATCAACTGCAGGTACAGGTGCGGCGCTTGACTTCGGACCACAAACCAGCGCAGGTATCTATACGGTTGTTGCTACTAATGCGACGACAGGCTGCGTTATGAACATGGCAGACAGCGCGATGATAACAATAAATGCATTACCTATCGTTTACACAGTTTCAGGCGGTGGCAGCTATTGCGATGGCGGCGCCGGCATAGCTATCTCGATCACCGGATCGAACACGGGTATCATCTACCGTGTGTACATGGGTCCTACCCCAATGGGATCTGCGATAGCAGGAACAGGCTTCCCACTTGATGTGAGCTTTGAAACACTGGCCGGAACCTATAATGTACTCGCAACCGACACAACAACCGGCTGCAGTGCGACAATGACCGGCAGCGCCTCTGTTTCCGTAAATCCATTGCCGACAGTATACATGGTGCTTGGCGGTGGCAGCTACTGCGCAGGTGGCGCAGGCCAGCACATCTTCCTCAGCGGTTCGCACTCCGGTATCAACTACCAGTTGTTCAACGGGTCTGCTGCGATAGGAAGTGCTACGGCCGGCACGGGTGCTGCGCTTGATTTTGGCGCACAGACCGCTGCAGGGGTTTACACGGTGGTAGCTACCAACGCAACTACAGGATGCACGAGCGATATGACCGGAAGTGCAGCGATCAATGTTAACCCGGTTCCTGCTGTTTATACCTTAACAGGCGGCGGCAGCTACTGTGAAGGCGGCAGCGGCGTAACGATAGGATTGAGCGGCTCGGCAGCGGGTATCTTCTACCAGCTGTACCTGGGTGCGACACCAACAGGAAGCCCTGTTGCGGGGACAGGCTCGGCATTCAGCTTCGGCTCATTTGTTGCGGCAGGTGTTTACACCGTTGTGGCAACCGATGGAACTACTGCATGCACAAGCAACATGGCAGGAAGTGCTACTGTATCGGTTAATGCCCTACCTCTCGTATATTCAGTAACAGGCGGCGGCGCTTACTGTGCCGGCGGCGCAGGTTACCATGTGGGTCTGAGCGGGTCGAACAGCGGTATCAATTACCAATTATATATCGGAGGCAGCACATTAGTTACCAGTGCGGCGGGTACCGGTGGCGCTGTGGACTTCGGTGTACAGACGGTGGCTGGAACTTATACAGTTGTTGCTTCTAACGCATCTACCGGTTGTACCGTAAATATGGCAGGAAGCACTGTGATCACGATCAATACGCTTCCAACCCCGTTCACCATGACCGGCGGCGGCAACTTCTGTGCCGGTGGCACAGGTGTGCTGGTGGGGCTGCTGAACTCAACTCCTGGTATCAGCTACCAGTTATATCTGGGCAGCACACCGGAAGGCTTACCTGTGACCGGAACAAGTTCGGCGATCAGCTTCGGATTGCAGACGCTGGCGGGTACTTACAAGGTTATCGGAACCAATGTAACCACTGCATGCACAAGCGCTATGGCTGACAGCACAACGGTGACCATCATACCTACCGTAACACCGGCCGTGACTATTGTGCCGGGTGGTGACGACACGGTATGTGCCGGCTCCGGCGCTACGTTTACCGCAATGGTAGTAAATGGCGGCACCGCGCCAACATACCGCTGGTATGTAGACGGCAGCTTTAAGGTGTCGACCAGCACGTACAGCTACGTGCCATCGAACCATGACACGGTGAGTGTAACGATCACAAGCAATGTAGCTTGTCCTTCACCGACAACTGCCAGCAACTCACTTATAGTGACCGTTCTTGACACAGTGCTGCCAACAGTGAGCATTACCGCAACACCTGGCGATACAGTTTGCCAGGGTACGGCAGTGACTTATGCACTGACGAACACATTTGGCGGCCCAACACCATCATATACGTGGACCGTGAATGGTGCAACAGCAGGAACAGCAACATCGATCGGATTTGTGCCGAACAATGGTGACGTAATATTCTGCACCATGAACAGCAGCTATCGCTGTCGCCTTGCAACGGACGTAGTTAGCAACAATGTGGTGATGGTTGTAGAAACAACCACTACCCCTGCTGTAACAATAATGAATAACCCGGGGGCAAGCAGTCATGGTGTTGTTTACGACGATACGCTGACAGCGGTTGTAGGAAACAGCGGTTTTACACCAAAATACCAATGGAGCCTGAACGCGGTGAATATACCCGGCGCAACCAGCGCAAGGCTAATACTGGACAGTGTGAACAACAACGACGTGGTAGCCTGCACCGTGACCAATGTAAATGCCTGCGGTACGCTTGTAGGCGCTAACTCAACAGTAATCGCAGTGAGCAATGTCGGCGTAAGACAAGTAGTATCGGGCAGCGGCGATATCAGGCTGGTACCGAACCCCAACAAGGGTACATTCACGGTTAAGGGCACGCTAGCCACTACCGAGACTGAAGAGGTGTCAATTGAGATCACAGACATGCTTGGCCAGGTGATATACAGGGAAAAAGTGATGGCACACAATGGAACAATAGATGAGCTGATAAAACTTAACAGTACGCTGGCGAACGGCATGTACCTGCTAAGTGTAAGTTCAGCATCTGACAACAAGGTGTTCCACATGGTGGTTGAACAATAATATCCCTTAGCGGATCACAAAGAGAAAGGGGAGCTAAACGCTCCCCTTTCTCTTTAGCTGATGTTCTACAGTGTTAGTGCAATTCGCCGGCCAGCCATTTTTTAAAATCGGCTGCCCGCTCAGAACTGACAACGGGCTGCTCCTTTGCCATAGGACTAAGCTTGACGATGACGCGCGCTTTGCTGTATGTCTTCATTTCGCTGATGGCTTTCAACGTAATTATATACTGACGGTTGATGCGGAAGAAATCGGCGGGGTTCAGCATTTCTTCCAGCATATCGAGATTATGATCGAGCGGATATATGCGTCCTTCCCTATCGCGTGCGTAGGTGTTCTTATTTTCGCTGTAACAATATGCAATATCCTCGACCGCCAGGGATTTGATATGTTCTCCGAAACGGATCACAAATCGCTTTTTATATTCAGGAACGGCGGACGTGGCGGCTTTCGGAACTTCGCCCTGCTGAAAAATGTTTTGAAATTTTTTCAGCTTTTGAAGTGCGTTCTCAAGGTCGGCTTTCTTAATCGGCTTCAACAGATAATCTACGCTGGTAGCCGCAAAAGCATCAATAGCATATTGGTCGTAGGCCGTAGTAAAAATGATCGGACAATCGATCTTTGCCAGCTTGAGGAGATCAAATGCGGTGCCATCTGATAGTTGCACATCGAGCAGAACGAGGTCGGGCAGCGGATTTTTTGAGAACCAGGTCTTAGCTGATTCCACGGTGTCGTGATGCGCCAGTATCTGCACCGAAGGGACTATCTCTTTCATGAGTTTGGCCATCCGCTGGTAAGCCAAGTGCTCATCTTCTATTAGTACGATGTTCATAACAATGGTAATTTGACTATATACTCATTTCCAAACACGCCGAAGGTCACCGGTTTTTTGGTGACTTGCTTGTAGCGCTGCTGTATGTTAACTATCCCTATCCCCGCCCCCTTTTCCTTGCTGATCTTCATCTGGATAAAATTACGAACAATAACTTCATCGTGCGTAGCGGTAATGGTGATATGCAATGGCTGCGCGAGGGAAACCACATTATGCTTAATGGCATTTTCCACAAGAAGCTGCAGCGCGAGCGGGACGACCTTCCGGGTGGCTATCGTCTCAGCGGGGATATCGATCTTTACCGACAGGGCATCGCCAAACCTTGTCTGCTGAATGTGAATGTAGGCGTTCAGGATATCAATTTCTTCCTTCAATGAGATAACATCGTTCCGGCTATAGGACAACATGTTTCGGTAGAGGTCTGCAAGATTGACGGTGTAGGCGAGCGCATTTTCCTTTTTCTCTTCAATGAGGATGGAAAGTGCGTACAGGCTGTTGAACAGAAAATGAGGGTTGACCTGGCTTTTCAGATGCTCATATTCAAATATCATCCGCTCATGCTGCAATTTCGAAAGACGCTTGAGGCGTTTTTCGCGAATTTTGATGTAGGAATACCCGAGTAAAAGGATAAAGAAAGTACCCGAAGCATAGAACCAATTAGTTTTCCAATAGGGAGCGGCTATCGAAAACGAATAATCGTCTTCGTTTGGATGCTCAAAAGCTGGATTGAGCGAAACCTGAACACGCAATTTATAATTGCCCGGTGAAAGCTTCGGGAAACTTACTGAAGCATCGTTGGTATATATCCAGCCATCATTATAGCCCTGCAGGGTGTACCGGTAGTTGAGCCGCTCATAGTTGGCATACCCGACACCATCGAACGTAAAACCGATATAATTTTCATCGTGGTCGAACCTGTGCTTTTCATTCGACACCGGCCTGGAGAAAATACTTGGGTAGTTTATGTGGACGGAAGGACGAATATCAAACGGTTCGGGTTGGTTTCTGAAAACGAGTATGCCATGCTGGTAAGGGACGTATACATTGCCGCTTGCGTCCTTTGCAATACAGTTGAGGACGTTTGAAGTGCTATCTATCCCAATGCCCAGCGCACTGTTGAAATGCCGGAAATAGTGACTGCCAGGGTACCAGACATCGATGCACCGCTGGTAAACGGAAATAACCTGGCCGGTGGCATTGGCTGCAACCGAAGAAATGTTGATATCGGGGTACTGCGTTTCCGGCAGCCGGAGATTCTCCCACTTATCGTTGTGGAAATGGTAGAGGTCTTTGTACATAGTTCCGGCCCATATATCGCCAAAAATATCCTCTGCTATGCTGTATGCCACTTTGCTGTTTTGCCCGAACGCGTTATTCCAATGCTGGTATTCTGAGCCATTGTACATGCATATACCGGCGCCATCCGTTGCCATCCATACGTTGTCATTGTGATCGGCAAATATCTGGTAGACATAGTCGCTACCTATGCCTGATTTCTTACCATGATGCCTCAGTGCTGTCAATTTGCCATCGACGGGATAAGACAATTCCTCCACTCCCTTGAGGCCTGCAACCCAGAGACTGTTTTTTGTGCCGGTGATATTGAGAATGCTGGCATCGGCCGCCGGCTCTATCATTCCCGTTGCCTTTACCAGTCCGGAGCCGATCTTTCCGTAATAAAGACCATCGCCAAGCGTGCCGACCCATATTCTTCCGGCAGTATCCTTAAACAGGCTTGTTATCGGGGCCCTCGCCTTAAAAACCGGGACCAACCGGGCGCTTGAGTCCTTCAGAAAAACCTTGTAGAGTGATTGCCTCAGCGCAACCAGAATAGCATTGTCGTCCCACAGCATAGCGGTGACACCCGACAGGGAATAAGGCCCTCCGAGCGGTACCCCTGAAACATATTCGCCGGTGAACAATGACAGCCCCTGGCTGGTGCCGCACCAAATATTGCCTGCTTTGTCGCACAATAGTTTTTTGAAATTGCGGCCCTCATATTGATAGGCCTGCAACGATGAAATGGAATCGTTCGTTAAGCCAAGCTCTATCAAGTATCCATCTTCAGTGGCCACCCAGGCGCGGCTTCGTGACATAGGAAGTATATCGTTGACTTGTCCATATATCCACGCGCCGACCGGCGCTGGCTTCGTTTTAATTGTTTTTTTGTCCCGGTCGTAAATGACCACCCCACCCTGCTGCGTGCCAATCAAACAAAACGGAGTATTTGGTACCGGTCTAATAACAGTAACGATGTTATCGGGCAATCCCTGCCGGGTAGTACAAATATCTACAGTGGGCTTATTGCTGAACGACACATCGTTTATACCCACGTCCGACCCCACCAGCAACCGCTCATTGCTAACTT
>CAYNGS010000031.1:0-12452 GCA_964396625.1 uncultured Flavipsychrobacter sp. | reverse complement strand
CGGATAAAAGTTGCTAAGTTGCTGGCAGGAGTGTTAGCCCCCCTAAGTGGAGGTGAGTTGACAGCATTTACTACCTATATGGGTCGAATCAAGGACGCGGGCGTCAGGCTTCAATGCACAAGTGGGGCACCGGACAATTTACAGCTGTCTTTGAAAGTATTTTACGATCCACTTGTACTGGACAGCACCGGAGCGAGGCTGGACGGCACAGGGCCAACCCCGGTCAAAGACGCGATCAACAATTTCTTGGCAAACCTGCCCTTTAACGGACTGTTTGTACTTAATAGTCTTATCGGCGCTTTGCAGGTAATTGACGGAGTTAGGATCGGAGATATAGTAATAGCGCAGGCGAATTACGGGGCAACTCCTTACGTGACCATAAGCTATGAGTATACACCCGATGCCGGATATATGGTGCTGGACGAAAGTTATTTTGACTCTAATATTGTGTACCTGCCGCACGGCCCGATCTGATCGCTTTGATCCTTTTTTAATGCATCGCAGAAAACAATGTAGTTAACAACAATAACTGGCCCTATGAGCGTATTTGATATTGATTACGATGGATTGGTGTGGCAGTCATTACCGACAAGATTGCGGCACTTTATAACCTATGGCTGGCTAAAGGCACTGGTGTCACCGGTAAAGTGGTTGTACAATTTGTTTACGGCAAATCGCGCGAACAATTTATACCTCCTGGTGCATGACGGACAAATATGTTACCTGCAGGCTGCGCTTAATGATTTGTTTGACCCGGTGAGCAGGGGAATATTCATCAGCGATGGTCCATTTGAAGATCCTTTGTTTATATACCTGGAGGATGAGGACAAACCTGTATGGTTGGGCTTAGTAAGCGAGGCGGGCGCAACCCCTTATCCTGACCCGGAACCGCTGTTCCTTGATTCAGAAACCTACGCTGAGGGCATTGGCTTCATTGTGAATGTTCCGGTGGCAGTTGTTTTCGACATGGCGCGATTAAAGGCGCTTGTGGATTTTTACAGGCTGCCCGGAAAAACATACAGCGTAATTACGTTCTAAACAAGCATTGACAAACCTCAAAAAAGAAGGCTGCGAAACCAACGATACTAAACCGGATCAGGAGTCGTTCCTTGCAATTATTTTATGAAAAGTATAGATTTTAGTAAGCCCGGAGGGTTTCCGCTGACCCAGGATCGGTTGGCATATTTGCAAACAGCCTATAGCGAAATATTGCAGGCCATAGTGGCCATGGGTGGGGCCGGCCCTTTTGTGATCAGCGGAATGGTGGTCAGTGGCGGAGGGAATACTGTATCCCCCGGATGGTTTTATTACAACGGGGATATTGTTCAATTTACAGGCGGCACCGTGTCTCCACTGGGCGGCGAAGTGGCGCTGGTGAAGATAACGCCAATAGCCACGACACTTACTTACAATGATGGGAGTACGCCAACGGTTGTTTTCGACAAGACGGCAATGCTAGCGCACGGTATTAGCCTGATGGACGCAACGCATTTCCCCGTGAGTGCACTCATACCGTTTGGTGTTGGTTTTGGGCAGAACAACCGGGAAAGCATATGGCAGAGCATCATAGTGAATACCGACCCGGCCGTAGGGGGCGTTACCGGAACCATTTACTATAAAAAGGATTTCACTGCGAACACATTGCAGGTAAGAGGCGTCCTGCTCGCAAACAATGCTCAGAATTTTTCGGCCTCACCCAGTGCGTTATTTTATACCATGGGAACTCTCACTGGCGGATACTTTCCAAGTAATGAAGGTTTTTTTATTGCCAACTATTATATTTCGAATATGATTAAGGATGATCAGGGTGTTGCTTGGATAAAACAAATTAATTGCGCCATAAACACATCCGGCCAGGTTTTAATTAACTGGATAAGGCCCGACATAGCGATTGCCGGTTACGGAATACAATTCAATACAATAATGCCGCTGGACTAATCTATTTAGATACGTGAGGTGCTCTGCCGTGTAAATAACAGCAGGTAAACAATGATAAACAACATTGATGTGAGCGACGAGGCGACCACTTTAAGAACAAGGAATCCTACATTTGTCAGGTTCCACAACTCGATGGAGAAAAAAACCAGGTGGTGTATAACTATCAGAAAACCACTGTACACCAGAAATGGCATCCACCCCATGCTTTTTATAGAAGGATGCTGATTCGCATATTCCGATAGATTGCGGGGCAGCAAAGCGCCAAGTACGTTCGTTCTCAGGTAGGCTATCAATATCGTTGCACAGGCATGCATGCCCGCAGTATTCATAAATGTATCCACTGTTGTGCCAAGCAGGAATCCAATGATCAGGAGCGCCCATACCGGCGTCTCAAAAGGCAGCAAAAGTATGAACAGGGGGTATACATAGGGGATGAATATGGGAAAACCGGATGGTTCGCTCCACCAGCGGAGTGTTATCTTGTTTAAGATCAGCACCTGCAGCAGAATGATGATGCAGAATCGTAAAATATTTTTCAAATAAACGTTCATTGTTTATTTTTTTGCTGATGAATCTTCAAGTTGTTTCCGTTCAGATGACATTTTATTTTCAATAACGTATACATATTGTAGGTTGTGAAAGTTCGTCGATGACTGCAGGTATATCAGCTGAAGTGCATTTTTCTTCACCACCTCCGTTTTCACTACAGTGCCGATCAAGACATCGGGCGGAAAGTAAAGTGAAAAAGTGTTGGTAAAAACAGAGTCGCCTTTCTTCACATTTATTTGCTGCGGCACATCGGTCATCGTCAGAATGTCGGGTCCCTTTTCGTCCCACACTACAAATCCATTCGTTCCGTTTTTCAGTTTTGCGCTCACTTTTAGTTTTGCGCTCAATACAGACAGAACGCTGGAAAAATGTGCTGATACATGCTCCACACGGCCCACAACCCCGGTACCCGATATCACGGCCATATTTTTGCTGATGCCGTCGTTCGATCCGCGGTTGATGGTGATATAATTGTCGCTTGCGTTGGTAGAATTGTTAATGACCCTTGCTGTTCTATACAGGTAATCGTTGAATTTCACAATGTGAACAGTAGAATCCGGTGGGCCTATTTTCTTATGAACAACGCTGTCTTTAAGTGTGTCGAGGCTGCGGACCTGGTCTATTTTTTTTCGGAGCAATGCGTTTTCGTTCAGCAGGCTATCGTTCATTTTCCTCAGCCCGAAATAGTAAACCACATCGCTTTGCTTTTTGTACACCAGGCCCGATATTGTATTGGCCGAACTAACCAGATCATTTCCCTGCAGCGTATTGGTGCGCTCTATAAGGATGATGCACACTACCTCCAGGCCCAAAAATAATATCAGGTTGAAAAAGCGCCGTATGAACAGTATAAAATTACGCACTCTGTTTTAGGAATTTGTCCCGACAGCCACCGGGAAGAATTTGCAATCGGGGCTAATATCTTATAACATCCAAACCATCACACTAATCCTTTTCCAAATCTTACGAGTTGCTGGGCAAATGATCTTTGCTTAAAATAAACTACAGTATCGGTAACGATCCCGGCAAAAAATTATTTCATGAGGAATGGCATCCTCGCGATATTCTTCAGCGCCATACCTGTGCCGCGAACTACAGCACGAAGCGGGTCGTCAGCCACATGTACCGGCAATTTTATTTTATGCGAAATGCGTTTGTCCAATCCGCGAAGAAGCGCGCCACCACCTGTCAGGTAGAGGCCACGCCGGTAAATATCGGCAGCGAGTTCAGGAGGAGTGCTCTCAAGCGCCTTTAATATTGCTTCCTCTATTTTGAAAATATACTTATCCAGCGCCTCAGCTACTTCCTGGTAGGTTACCATGATCTGCTTCGGAATACCTGTCACAAGGTCGCGACCATTTACGGCAATATCGTCCGGCGGATTGTCCAGTTCCTTCAGTGCAGATCCAACGTGTATCTTTATCTGTTCTGCTGTGCGCTCCCCTATCATCAGGCTATGGTAGCGGCGCATCGCCTCCATTATGTCGCCAGTAAATTCGTCGCCCGCTATTCGTATCGATTGGTCACATACAATGCCGGCCAGCGCTATAACCGAGATACCTGTCGTTCCTCCGCCAATGTCAATGATCATATTGCCCGTTGGTTCCTCCACATCTATACCTATACCCAGGGCAGCAGCCATCGGTTCATGTATCATATATACCTCTTTGGCTCCGGCCTGTTCGGCAGAATCTCTAACAGCGCGTTTCTCTACTTCGGTGATGCTTGAAGGAATGCAAATGACCATGCGCCAGCTGGGCGGAAACATTGGCTTCTTCGGGTACACCAGTTTTATCATTTCGCGGAGCATACCCTCCGCAGCATTAAAGTCGGCGATAACACCGTCTTTAAGCGGGCGGATTGTTTTTAGATTCTCGTGTGTTTTCTCGTGCATCATCATAGCCTTCTTACCCACGGCCACTATTTTATTTGTGGTACGGTCTATTGCTACGATGGAGGGTTCGTCTACAACCACCTGGTCGTTATGTATGATCAATGTATTGGCCGTGCCAAGATCTATTGCGATTTCTTGTGTCAGAAATTTAAAAAAGCCTAAAAAACTCATTATGGCGGTTATTTTATAATAATCGCAAAAGTGCGAAAAAAGTGATAGAGTTTCGGGGTGGTTTACCCAGTGTGACAAAATTATGTAAATAAAAGTGCCCGAAAGAGTAAATTATAAGACATGTGAATAAACTGTCAATTAATGTAAAATAGCCTAATTGTTTAATACAATAACAGCAGGAGGAGGGATTCGCTGATTATAAGATGACCCGGTAAAACTATGCAGCGTGCCATCAAGGTAATAAGTCAGATCATTGGTACACCCTCCGCTGCCGGAGGAATGCCGGTTAGCCGAATGATAAGTAATACCCGATATTTTATAACTTCTGTGCTCAAACGGCAGGATGATCATGTAATCATAGCCTGCTGCTAAAGACAGATTTGCTGCAAGTGTTTGCGGCAGAGAAAAAATGGTGTCCTGGTTTTGGTAGATCTGCCCGAGGGTATCAGTGGTATCAGAAATGTTAATACTGACCAATGTCGAAAAGCTATCGTTTCGTTTATATTGCTCCACTATTATATTTGTTAATCTGGTGGAGTCAAAACCTCTGAAGGTTACCTGTATTCCTTCATTCAGGCACGTTGATTTACTGCAGGATGCCATCACCAAAATGCACGCGAGGCAGTGTATAATAAAAACGTAGCGTTTCACGACGGAAATTTGGATTTAAAGATACGGCATTAATTGCACGTTAACATGCAAGTGCATATCCGGACGTTGAGGCAACAGTTACTTCATGGACGCCATCGGAATAAATGTCAGAAATTATTCTAAAGGGTCTTTATGTGCTGCGCATGTGATTTTTCCCTACTTTTGCGCCTCGGGCGTTGAGCCCGATTTTTATATCTGCTCATCGCGCTTTTTATTTTTACTTTTATTTTTTGAATTTCTACCATGCCGCGCGATCTTTCTATTAAAAGTGTACTGATTATCGGTTCAGGTCCCATCATTATCGGGCAAGCCTGCGAATTCGATTATTCCGGCTCGCAGGCCGCCAGGAGCCTGCGCGAAGAGGGAATAAAAGTGATCCTCATCAATTCTAATCCGGCAACAATTATGACGGATCCCATCATGGCCGACATGGTATACCTGTTGCCGCTTACGGTGGAGAGTATAGAACAAATACTTGAAGAAAATGAGATAGATGCCGTGCTGCCAACTATGGGTGGCCAAACTGCATTAAATCTTGCAAAAGAAGCGGACGAATTGGGCGTGTGGGAACGATTCGGGATACGGCTCATTGGGGTTGACATTAAAGCTATAGACAAAGCGGAGGACCGGGAGTTGTTTAGAAAATGGATGATAGAGCTGGGTGTACCCGTTGCGTCTGCCAGAACCGCGAATTCGCTGCTGGAAGGTAAAGAATTTGCCCAGCAGATCGGGTTACCGATAGTTATCCGCCCATCATTCACCCTTGGTGGCTCGGGTGGCGGCATTGTTATGCATAAGGACGAACTGGATGCTGCCTTGGAAAGGGGACTGACCGCGTCGCCCATGCATGAGGTGCTGGTAGAGAAGGCCGTACTCGGCTGGAAAGAGTTCGAGTTGGAATTGCTGCGTGATATGAATGATAATGTTGTCATCATCTGCACTGTTGAGAATTTTGATCCCATGGGTATTCATACAGGGGATAGTATCACCGTTGCGCCGGCAATGACACTGAGCGACAGTGCCTTTCAGCTCATGAGGAATACGGCCATAAGCATGATGCGCGACCTCGGGAATTTCGCAGGCGGTTGCAATGTGCAGTTCGCGCTCAATCCTGCGACAGAAGAAATAATTGCCATCGAGATTAATCCGAGAGTAAGCCGTTCATCGGCTCTTGCGTCAAAAGCAACCGGTTACCCGATTGCCAAAATTGCGGCTAAACTGGCTATCGGATATGCGCTCGACGAGTTAAAGAACCAGATCACACAAACCACATCTGCTTATTTCGAACCGGCTCTCGACTACGTGATTGTTAAAATGCCGCGCTGGAATTTCGACAAGTTCAAAGGTGCTGATGACACACTGGGTTTGCAAATGAAGTCTGTCGGAGAGGTAATGGCAATCGGCCGAACATTTCCTGAAGCGCTTCAGAAGGCTTGCCAGAGTCTCGAGAACAACGCCACAGGCCTTTCTTTTATTAGCACAAGCAGGTTACGGCCTGAAGAGCTGATAGATACTTTAAAACGCCCCACCTGGGACCGTATTTTCCGCATCAAGGAGGCAATGGCTGCAGGTGTATCCATAAAAACGATCAGGGAACTCACCCAGATCGACAGGTGGTTTTTATACCAGATACAGGATATCGTAAATCTTGAAACTGAGATTCGCAAGTACAAGCACCTGGAGAAATTACCTGCAGCGCTGCTTTTTGAGGCAAAGCAAATGGGTTTTGGGGACGAGCAGATAGCTGACCTTGTAAAAGATTGCACTGCCGAAGAGGTTTACGAACACCGCAAGGCGGCTGGCATCTCCCGGGTATTCAAAATGGTAGATACGTGCAGCGCTGAATTTGAGGCGAAAACGCCATACTACTACAGCACTTTTGAGCAGGGAACAGCACATGTGCCCGGTGACGTTGAAATAATATCGAATGAAAGCAACCGGTCCGGTAAAAAGAAAATAATTGTATTGGGGTCGGGCCCCAACCGGATCGGGCAGGGCATAGAGTTCGATTACTGCTGCACGCATGGGCTTATGGCCATCAGGGAGTGCGGGTACGAGTCGATAATGGTCAACTGCAATCCAGAGACGGTTTCTACCGATTTCGATATTGCTGATAAGTTATATTTCGAACCGGTCTATTGGGAGCACCTGTGGGAAATAATCGAGCACGAAAAACCGGATGGCGTTATTGTGCAGTTGGGAGGCCAGACGGCCTTAAAGCTGGCCAAACGTTTGCACGAAAAAGGGATCCGTATTATTGGAACATCTTTTGACGACATGGATATTGCGGAGGACCGTGGCCGCTTTAGCGACACGCTGAAGGAGCTCAATATCCCATATCCTAATTACGGCACGGCGTATACTACCGATGAAGCCATAGAAGTGGCAAAGGAAGTAGGTTATCCTGTATTGGTGCGCCCTTCCTATGTACTGGGTGGCCAGCGCATGCGCATCGTGATCAATGATGATGAACTTGAAAAGAGTGTAGTAAGCCTGCTCAAACATCTGCCGGGTAACAAAATACTCATCGACCACTTCCTTGACCGTTGCCAGGAAGCTGAAGTTGACGCAATATGCGATGGCGAGGATGTGCACATAATGGGAGTAATGGAACACATAGAGCCGGCTGGTATCCACAGCGGCGACAGCCATGCTGTATTGCCTGCATTTAATCTTACGCCGCTGATAGTAGATGAGATGGTGGACATAGCCAAGAAAATAGCATTGCGGCTGAATATAAAGGGATTGATAAACATTCAGTATGCGATTAAAGACGGCAAAGTATTTGTAATAGAGGCGAATCCCCGCGCAAGCCGCACCACCCCGTTTATTGCGAAGGCTTACGGTATACCCTACCTGAATATAGCTACAAAAGTGATGTTGGGCGAAGCCAGGCTGAAAGATATGAAACTGGTACAAAAGCTCGAGGGCTTCGCTGTGAAAGAGCCGGTGTTCAGTTTTAATAAATTCCCGAATGTAAACAAGGAACTAGGCCCCGAAATGAAGAGTACAGGTGAAGCGATACGGTTTATCCGGAATCTGCGCGATCCATGGTTCAGGCAGCTATACAAGGAAAGAAGTATGCACCTGAGTAAGTAAGCAGGATAGCATAATGAATGTTTTTACATATTTTTGAAAAAACATTCCTATGAAGTACACTTTGTTCGCGTTACTGAGCATGGTTTTAGTCCGCCCCGATCTTTCGGCGCAGATCACGCTTAATTCGTCCGATTATCCGGCTTCAGTTATCGGGACAGATAGTCTCAAGGTTACTAGTTTCACCTCGACGTTCCCATCAATGGCGGCCGCAGCAGGTGGTATGTGGGATTTGAGCGCGGCTTCGGACACTACGCCTAATTATTTTGTTTATCGGGTGCCTTCGCCAACTTACCAGTTTGCTGATAGCAATTACTACAATTTTGCTGGATACGCTTATCAGGGAAATGTGCAATCCACAATATTAAGTACGGCTATTTTAGAATATGGTACCTCCGTCCAAAGAGTCGGGTACAGTTTAACGGCTTTAACAGGTGGAAGTACTGATAGCGTTATTATAAATAATCAAGACGTCGCGTATTCATCACCTCGTAAAAAAATAGCTTTTCCAACTGCCTATTTGTCCATCTGGGGCACCATATACGAATATGACTTTAGTTATGAGATATCAGCTTCAGTCCTAAGTCTTACCCACGCTCTCGGAGTGGTGAAAAACCACATTGTCGAAAAAGACACCGTCATTGGGTGGGGAAAGATGAGAGTAAAAGATGCCGGGGGAAGTCCGTCGCTGTATTTTGATGTTTTGCAGGTTAAAGCGATTACTACGACCACCGATAGCTTTTTCATAAACGGTCTTCCGGCTTCGGGGGCGCTGCTTACGTTGCTAAATGTCTCCCAGGGTCAGAAAACCACCACTTACGAACAAAATTATTACCGTGTAGGCGAGGTTACACCGCTCGCAAATGTGCAGTTCAGAGACAGTACTTTTACCACGCCTTATAAGGCCACAACACATGTACAGCGCCTTACAACAAACGCGATATCAGGCCTTTCAGATGAGCGGGCTATAAAAATTTACCCTAATCCCGTAAGCGACGGAAGTGTTTCGGTTGAGCTGCCATCGGGCGTGGGGTCATGGGTCTACGAACTCACGGATATCAGCGGCAGAAAAACTCAAGCCGGCAATCTGCTGGCCAAAGGTACAAAGGGCATATTTGATCTGCAGGCGGCAACGCCGCCGGGTACCTATTACCTGAAATTAAGTGATGGCCGGCAAATATTTACCAAACAGCTTCAAATAGCAAAATAGCTTATCAAAAGGCGGATTTGCCAATGATGTTTGCTTTATTTTGTGTTGTTGTTGTAAATCGTGAAGCCCATCCCAAGGCCTATGGATATAAACCAGTTAAAAAAACTGTCAAAGATCGGACTTGCTGCACTCTTCGTATTGTTTATCGGGGCGATCGTGTTTTATAAAGAACGTGTTTTTTTTGGCGATGCATCCTTTATAATATTTAAGATCATAAATCGGAAAACGTTTGAAATACAGGAGCATCGATATGGGTCATTCGTCACACAGATGATCCCCTATTTCGGCCAAATATGGCATCTGCCATTAAAAGTACTTGTAGTCGGGTATTCCATCAGTTTCAATTTATTTTACTTGTCTGTTGCGGCAATTCTTCACAGATGCAGGCAATACGCATTTACTGTGCTCATGGCGCTTTACTACTTCCTGTTCGCTAGTGCCAGCTACTTCTGGACCAATAACGAGATTCACCAGGCAGTGGCATGGATGTTCCTGATGTTTGGTTTAACGGCTTATCTCGGAACAAAAAAAGTGAATATTTTTGTTACAGCTACCGTTTTTTCGCTGCTGGCTTTTCTCACAATTTTTACGCATTATGTTGTAATCATACCCACCTTTTTTTTGTGGGTATATCTTATGATCGAGAAAGACAGATGGCCGTTCTCAACTGCTGCTAATATCCTTTTTAGTGTGCTGCTGGCAGTTATCATTACCGCTAAATTTCTCGTTACTGCTGATCATTCATATGATGGCAACTGTCTGCGAAGCGTGACGCACGTTTCATTTAAAGACATCTATGATGCTTTTACAACACCGGTGATCGAGATGTTTGTCCGGCGTTGCGTGACAAACTATTGGGTAGGGGTCGTATGCCTGATGTTGGGAATAGTTGGTCTCGTTAAAACGCATCGGTTCAGACTACTTGCCTGGACGCTTGTATCTCTTGTCGGCTATTTTATAATAATGGGGCTTACATATGGTGTTTACGACCGCGACTTTTCTTTTTTTCATATCGAAAGTGAATGGGCGAGCATCGGAATAATAGTTGGCACCCCTTTTGTCTTCACCTATCTGCCGAAATTAAGGATTCAACTTGCTGCCGGGCTATTGGTAGTTGTCTTCCTCGTCAGACTTTTCTATTTGGGCGCTGCCGTCCCGCCGTTCACATGGCGAACCCAATTTAAAGAGCATGTTATGTCTGAGATGAAAAAAAAGGGTATAACAAAACTGGCGTTGATCAATGATGACAACCTTTTTAAGAAAAATATTATGATATGGGCCATAGCGGAGGAAAGCATGATGATGTCCGGCCTGGAAGGCGATAACCCTCAGCTAAGCTTTAGACTTGTAAACAATGACGAGAAAGAGCTCATAAATGATATTTCGGCCACAAGGGGTATGAGCACCGTTTTTGGCATTATAGAGCCTCGCTATTTGAACCAGGAATATTTTCATATCGACACGACGCGCCCCTACCAAATAATGACCTACGAGCAGCTTTTCAAATAAGAATCACTATTTTAAACGTAATATTGGGTTATTTTTCAGTTTTAAAACAGAATGATGCTGACAAAAAGACCACAGGATACATTTATTGTAATGTCTGAATTGGTATTGCCAAACGATACCAACACACTGGGCAATCTGATGGGCGGAAAACTCATGCATTGGATGGACATAGCCGCAGCTATTTCATCGCAAAAGCATTGTAACTGTCCCGTGGTAACTGCCTCGGTTGACAATGTATCTTTCGCTCAGCCTATTAAGCTCGGCAATTTACTGACCATCGAATCCAAGCTTACCCGCTCTTTTAACACGTCTATGGAGGTGTATCTGCGGGTCTGGGGAGAAGATCTTTCCGCGCAATACAAGTACCTTTCAAATGAAGCGTATATGACGTTTGTCGCGCTCGACCCGCATGGCAGGCCGCGCAAAGTACCTGAGCTGATACCGGAAACCGAGATCGAAAAGAAAATGCACGAAGGCGCGCTTCGCCGCCGCCAGTTGCGACTTATTCTCGGCGGGAAAATGAAGACAGAGGATGCAGGCGAATTGCGGGCTCTTTTTGTTAAATCGTAAACACAGCACATAAACCTACCTTTAAAAAATGATGTTAGATCGCAAGACTCCACCTGCAATACACGATGCAATAGAATTTGAGTACAAACTTCCTCCCATTAACAGGGAACAATTTGCAAACGGCATGCAATTGTATTGGCTGGATGCAGGCGTGCAGGACGTGGTGCAGATAGATTGGATATTTCATGCCGGTTTGTGGCATGAGCAGAAGCCTTCTGTGGCCCAGGCTGCGGCTGGCCTGCTTAAGAATGGAACTTCAAAATATACTGCAGAACAGATCCATGAGGCGCTTGAATTTTATGGCGCGCAACTGAAAGTGACAGCGGGGAATGACTTCGCGACAGTTACCCTTTACTCGCTTACTAAGCATTTGCCCGAATTGCTGCCAATGGTGTTTGAGATCATAACCGGCGCCACATTTCCGGAAGAAGAGGTGGAGATACACAAGCGCAATGCAATACAGAGGCTGTTGGTAAACCTTCGCCAGTGCGAGTTTGTTGCCAATCAGAAAATTGATGCCTTACTCTTCGGCGCGCTTCATCCCTATGGCAGATATTCAAAGAAAGAGAATATTGAGGCGTTAACTTCCGCTGACCTCATTTCATTTTACAAGGCCAATTACACTCTATCTAACGCCAGGATGTTTATGGCAGGAAAGGTCGGACAAAAGGAAGTGAAGCTGATTAATGATGTTTTTGGTAAGAATACGATCCATGGCACCGCAGCTAAAGAAAATCTTTTCACACCTTCCCCGGAAATAACGAAAGTTCATAACATTATTAACGACCCCAACGGAGTTCAGGGTGCAGTTCGGATCGGCCGGTTATTTCCAAACCGTCACCATCCTGACTATACACCAATGGT
>CAYNGS010000030.1:0-12505 GCA_964396625.1 uncultured Flavipsychrobacter sp. | reverse complement strand
GATCAACTTCCTTTAAGATAACATCAAAAGATGTTTTTTCTTCAGCAGGAGCGGGTTTCACTATTACCCGGTCGTGCAGGGGGGTAATGTTCACGTTTTTAGCCATAATTATCAGTTTTTAATTTTAAGTTTTTAAGTTAAGTACTCGCAAACACATGGCATCACATATTGTGCCATTGTATGGTGGGGTGCAAATGTCGGTCAATTTTGCAGAAAATCAGACTTTTCCTGGCCGGTTTTGTTTATAATGACAGTAAAGTTTTATTGCCATTATTAATATATCTCATTTTGACAGTATCTCATATTCACTTACTTTTACAAAAAAACTATATGGCAATTCAGCTTGGACAAAAAGCGCCTGATTTCACACTCAGGGACACAGAGAAAAAAAAGGTGACACTGAGCGAACAAAGGGGTAAAAACGTTGTTTTACTCTTCTTTCCGCTTGCTTTCACCAGCACCTGCACCCGCGAGCTATGCTCGGTTCGTGACAATTTGACCTTCTATAACAACCTGAACGCCGAGGTATTTGGCATTTCGGTCGACTCCCTCTACTCCCTTGGTAAGTATAAGGCAGAGCAAAACATTAATTTCTCCCTTTTGAGCGACTTCAATAAAGAGACGTCTACCGCTTACGACACCATATATGAAATTTTTTCAAATGACATGAGAGGCGTGTCCAAGCGTTCGGCATTTGTGATTGATAGGAAGGAATTGTCCGCTATGCCGAGGTATTGGAAAATGCCGGCGAAGTACCGGATTTTGATGCCATTCAGAAATGCCTTGTAGAGATAAATCACTAATTTGCAATACAAAACAAAAAACCACTGTATGAAAAAAATCTATTTTCTTCTTTTTGCTATTTGTATAGGTCTTTCCTCATCTGCGCAGACCGTCCCCGGTGGCGACATGGAGGTATGGCGAAACACCTCGGCCGGCGGCGGCCCCCTACATACAGCAGTAACCATACAGGCGCCTTGGAGCTGGTATGGAGCTGATTCGTTGTTCATTGGCCTGGGCCAGAGTTTGGGCAGCATTATACTAGGGACTCACGACACAGACTGGCGTCGTCAGTTGTTTCAGAGTACAAACGCTCACGGAGGCACATACTCAGCCATGTTGCTTACTACACGCCAGGATACTCTAATGGTTCCCGGCATCCTGTCAAATGCAAAAACGCATGTAAGCATTAGCGGCACCGCACCCTACATCGGCCCTATTACATATACCGACGGCATGCCGATGCCGGCTGGCTCACGGCCAACTTCCGTCAGTGCATGGGTGCAGTACTTCCCCGGAAAAGATGGAACCGGCGCAACCGGTCTGGATACCGGCGTGATGACCGTTACCGCTTTGTCTACCATACATGGTTTAGATTCCGCCATCGGAAATGCAGTAGTATTGATTCCGCCGGGCGCTTCATGGAGCCAGATTACGGCAAACATTGTTTATCCTCCCGGCGATAGTCTTTTGGTTGTAGACACCGTTCGTATCAATTTCACCAGCAGCGGCGGAGCAAGAAGGCCTCTTGACAGCAGCACGCTTTATGTCGATGATGTTACTATGACCAGCATACCCCAGATATCGCACGTAGGTGTAAACACTATCACCGGCAGCGATGATCTCGTAAAGGTTTACCCTAACCCGGCTGCAGGTACGCTTTTCTTAAGCGGTTCGCAGGCTGCAGGCTATACCTGCCGGTTGTTTTCTGTGAATGGCCGGACTGTCGCTGCAAAAACACTGACCGGCAATGATGCTATCGATATTTCAGCATTGCCCGGCGGACTGTATTTCTATACGATTTATGATCAGAGTGGAACAGCAGTGCAGCGTGGAAAGGTTGCTGTGACCAGATAAATAGGCTGATAAGATAATTGAAGGCTAACTGACTCGTTTCGGTTAGCCTTATTTTTTTGCGCTAAGTTGTTTGTTTTGTTATCCACTTAGGCACTTCAGGGGCTGTGTAGGCATCCATCTGGTCCAGCAGGTCTTCTATCGCATCGCTGGTCAGCAGTGTCGCGTTCACCGTCTCATTCAGGAAACCCTCAACCACCATATTGTCACACAGGGCCTTTAGCGGATCGTAATATCCGTTCACGTTCAGCAGCCCTACCGGTTTCTGGTGCAGCCCCAGCAGGCCCCAGCTCAGCATTTCAAACATTTCTTCCATCGTTCCCCATCCGCCGGGCAAGGTCAGTATGCCGTCGCTCATCTCGTGCATTTTCAGCTTGCGTTCGTGCATTGTCTTTACCACTATCATTTGTGTTACTTCCTCGTGCGCCACCTCCTTTGTTTCGAGGAAATAAGGGATAATGCCCACCACTTCCCCGCCATGCTGCAGGGCGCCATCGGCAAGTGCCCCCATCAGCCCCACCTTGGCGCCGCCGTATATGATCCGTATGTTCCGCTCGGCAAGCGTCCTGCCTACAGCATAGGCCGTCTCCCGATACACCTCGTTATACCCGTCTCCCGATCCGCAAAAAACAACAATGCTTTTCATAGTCTTGTTTATATACTCAAATATAGCCCTTATGGTCTAACAATTGTCAGGCACTCCGACGACCCACATAAAAATCCCGCCGAAGCGGGATTATCATACTACTATCAATAAAGTTGGCTGGTCCTGTCGTTTTTTTCCCGAACATCAGTATTCATCCTCGTTAAAAAAGAAATCCTCTTGTGTGGGGTAATCCGGCCAAATATCTTCTATCCCCTCGTATATTTCCCCCTCATCATCAAGTTCCTGCAGGTTCTCAACCACTTCAAGTGGCGCGCCCGAGCGTATGGCATAGTCTATCAGTTCGTCCTTTGTAGCAGGCCATGGGGCGTCTTCCAGGTGTGATGCTAATTCAAGTGTCCAAAACATATTAAAAATAGTTTGTTTTTACCGTAATTCCCGCAAATGTAATTTAAAAATCAAAATGAAAAGTCAAATTTTCGCAACATTGAAAATAATAGCCCAAATCGAGGTTAAATTATAGTTAATAGCCTTTCGTAACAAGACAGCCTCAAAAAACATTACGTTGGTTTGGCCCTATTTGCGCATATTTACATCTCGTAAAAACGGGTTCTTCCCGCAAGTGCCTGCGCTATGCTGACCGCGAAAAATCTCACTAAAAAATACGCCGCCTTCACTGTGGTCAATGATGTTTCATTGTCTGTAGCGAAAAGCGAAATAATATCCATCGTCGGTCCGTCGGGAGCAGGAAAGAGCACTTTGCTGCACCTGGTAGGTGCACTCGACAAACCCGATAGCGGCACCGTGCTGATCGAGGACACCGACATCCTCCTGCTGCCCCCGAAAAAGCAGGCTAAATTCCGAAACAGCCATATTGGGTTTGTCTTCCAGTTCCATCACCTCCTGCCCGAGTTCAGCGCTATAGAGAACGTCTCGGTGCCACTCTGGATAAAAGGTACCGGCAAGAAGGAAGCCATGCAGCAGGCCGCCGAAATGCTGAACGTGGTGGGCCTCGGCGCCCGGCTGGAGAATAAGCCATCAGAGTTGTCGGGCGGCGAACAGCAGCGCGTAGCCATAGCACGGGCGCTCGTTACCCGGCCTTCCGTTGTTATGGCCGACGAGCCTACGGGAAACCTTGATACAGCAAATGCCCATGCCCTGCACAACCTGTTCCTGCAGTTGCGCGACAAATTCGGCCAGACTTTCGTTATGATCACCCACAACGACGCGCTCGCAAAAATGACCGACCGAACTTTCACCATGCAGGATGGCCGGATCGTGGACGAAAAGAAGAATTAACCGGCTCACAGAAAGGTATCAGTCCTGCAACTTCATGGAAATTTTTTTCGGATATTGTATGATTATTTTATTCTGTTTTCTTAACTTGTACTGTCATAAAGGAGGTTAAACAAAAAAATCCTTTCCTTCAAACTAACAAACATCATAATCATGGCAACTTCAAAAAAGAAATCCGCAAAAAAAGCAGCTCCTAAAAAGAAGGCGCCTGCAAAGAAAGCCGCTCCCAAAAAAGCTGCAGCCAAAAAAGTTGTGAAAAAGAAAGCGCCCGCAAAAAAAGCTGCACCAAAGAAAGCAGCTCCTAAGAAGAAAGCGCCTGCAAAAAAAGCGGCTCTCAAAAAAGCAGCGAAGAAAGCAGCGCCCAAAAAAGCGGCTCCCAAGAAAGTTGTGAAGAAAGCGGCACCAAAAAAAGTTGTAAAAAAATCTGCTCCGAAAAAAGCAGCGCCCAAAAAAGTGGTGAAGAAAGCAGCACCTAAAAAAGCCGTGGCAAAGAAGCCCGCCGCAAAAAAGCCGGCTCCCGCGCCTCAGAATGACATGGTGATGATCGAGTCAATGGGTATGCCGGTATTCGAGGTTACCAACAACCAGCCGGACAACGACGACACTGTGCTGATTATAACTGCGATAGAAGAACTGTAGACATTAAAGACATAAGGAAGATCACTTACCGCGTTTGCAGGCGCATTCAGGTAAGTGATTTTTTATTTCTGCCTGCTGCGAACCACATTTTCCACTATTCCAAAACATCCGCCAATTGCTTATCTTTGCGCCATGCAAATTCTCGACGGAGTGCTCGTATCGGCTCATATAAAAGAGCAAATAAAACAGGAAGTAAAAGACTGGCAGGCAAACGGCGGTAAGAAACCCCACCTTGCAGCCGTATTGGTAGGCAATAACCCTGCCAGTGAGGCCTATGTTGGCTCCAAAGTAAAACACTGCGAAGAGCTCGGGTTTGATTCTACGCTCCTTCGTTTCGACTCATCGATCACTGAAGCCGAACTGATAAACGAAGTATTCAAATTAAACCATGATCCGGCTATAGATGGTATTCTTGTGCAGTTGCCATTGCCCAAACATACTTCGGGCGACTCTGTTATTAATGCCATCGATCCGGGCAAGGATGTAGATGGGTTCCACCCCATTTCTCAGGGCCGGATGTTGCTGGGTCAGCCCACCTTTCTTCCGGCTACACCTTACGGCATTATGCTCATGCTCGAATACTACAAGATCAATACGGTCGGTATGAATTGCGTGGTGATCGGGCGCAGCAATATAGTTGGCACACCGATGACGATATTAATGAGCCGCAACGCCAACCCCGGCAATGCCACCGTTACCATGTGTCATTCCCGCACCAAAAACCTCAGGGACTTTACCTTAAATGCCGATATCATTGTTGCGGCTATCGGTAAACCCAAATACGTTACCGCCGACATGGTAAAGCCTGGCGCCATTATTATCGACGTAGGCATCAACCGAATCGACGACCCGACTAAAAAAAGCGGCTCGCGCCTGGTTGGTGATGTCGATTTCGACAATGTTGCTCCACTGTGCAGCTACATCACTCCTGTGCCCAAGGGTGTTGGGCTGATGACCATTTGCGGCCTCATGAAGAATACACTTCTTGCCGCAAAACAAAAGAGCGAGTTGGGAGTTTTACCGGATGCTGCCGTGATCGGCGCAAAATCGGAGACTGCCAGGGCGTAACAAATTCCGTCCGCTTGCTTGATACACGACAATGGTGATTCACTTTTCTCCATATCGTAAAAACACACTTAATAATTGACAAACGTCGGGCAAAATATTGCGTCTTATCCGGTAATGGAACAATTCTACACCCTGCAGGGCGAAGGGTTTCATTCTGGCAAGGCCGCTTGGTTCATCCGCCTGGGCGGCTGCGATGTCGGCTGTGTGTGGTGCGATGTTAAAGATAGCTGGGATGCCGCAAAGCATCCCGTTATCCACGTGAGTGAACTTGTAGATAATGCCGCGCAACACTCTGGCAGGATCGCAGTGATTACCGGTGGCGAGCCGGCCATGTACGACCTGTCTGGTCTCTGTGATGCCTTGCACGATGCGGGCTTCAGCGCACATATCGAAACCTCAGGTGCATATCCCCTGGTCGGTGACCTGGATTGGGTAACGCTCTCTCCGAAAAAATTTAAGGCGCCGCTCGACGAAACGCTTGCCAAAGCAGATGAATTTAAAGTGGTGGTTTTTCATCCTTCCGATATTCAGTGGGCGCACCAATATATAAGCAAGCTGCCCCCCGGCTGCCTGCTGTACCTGCAACCGGAGTGGAGTAAACGGGATGTTATTACGCCCTTTATTATAGATTACATTAAGCAACATCCGCAATGGCAGTTATCTTTGCAAACACATAAATACATCAACATCCCATAATTATGACCTGGCTCGATACTGTTATCCTAAGCATAGTGGAAGGTATTACGGAATTCCTTCCCATTTCATCCACAGGCCACATGATCATCGCCAGCTCCATTCTTGGTATCAGTGAAGATGAATTTACCAAGCTGTTTGAGATCTGCGTACAGCTCGGCGCCATACTGTCTGTAGTAGTGCTCTATTGGAAAAAGTTTTTCGACCTCAAAAGGATCGATTTTTATCTCAAGCTGGTCATTGCGGTTTTCCCTGCATTGGTGTTCGGCTTCCTTTTTTCAAAAAAAATTGACCAGTTCCTCGAGAGCCCCACAACAGTAGCTGCGGCATTGGCCGTAGGTGGCTTCGTATTGTTGTTTGTCGATAAGCTCTTTTCCCGTCCCACTATCGATCATGAACAAAACCTCAGTTACCGCAAATCGCTGATGATAGGCTTGTGGCAGGTGATCGCAATGATACCCGGTACCAGCCGCAGTGCTGCAACAATGGTTGGCGGTATGCAGCAAAAACTTTCGCGCAGGTTCGCAGCCGAATTTTCATTTTTTCTGGCTGTACCCACAATGATCGCCGCTACCGGCTACAAGATGCTCAAGGCATGGAAAGAGCATCCTGAAATACTGAAGGACTCGCACAACCTCGCCATGCTCGGCGTGGGCAATATCATAGCGTTCATAGTGGCCCTTATTGCTATAAAGACCTTCATTCACTTCCTGCAAAAGCATAGCCTCCAGGTATTTGGCGTTTACCGCATAGCAGCCGCCATGGTCATCATCCTCATGATGTACAATCACGTGATAAAGTAATGATCCCTCTCTGTCTTAGCGAATAAAAATTCTCTGAATTCCTTAAGTGCTCCGAAAAAAATAGCTGAATGGTTAGTTCGCTTTAGGGGTTCGCGGTTTAATCTCCTGTAGGCACTATCTCTGCCGTTTCCACCATCAGCATCACCGTCTTCCTGGGTGCGCGTGGCCGGTGCATCACACCCTTGGTTATGGTAGTCCCCTGGTTGGGGTTAAGCTCAATGGTTCTGTCCTCAAGGTCTATGAGCAGTTGTCCTTCCAGCACAAAGAAGAACTCGTCATCATTATCATGCTTGTGCCAGTGAAATTCGCCCTCCACAATACCTATCCGCACAACACTGTCATTTACCTGCGTCAGTGTATAATTCTGCCATTTTTCAGTACATGCTGCCACAACCGCCGGCACATCTATCAACTCAAGATGTTTGAACTTAGTGTCAAGATTGATATTGTACTTTACCTCGTTTCCCATAAGACTAAGATTTTTCCTTGATTTAGATATTTCTTGCCGCTGCGCGGGGTTACCCATGCGATGCAAGCAGCAGATCCAGATCCGTGTACTTGAAGTTGAACTTCTTCGCAATCGGTGCATTTGTCACGTGTCCCTTATACATATACACCCCGCGCCTGATGCCGCCTTTCGCCATAATAATATCTTCCATGCCTCCAAGGTCGGCGCATTGCTGCATTATTGGCATCAGCACATTGCTTATGGCACGCGACGCAGTCCGGGAAACCGCAGATGCAATATTCGGAACGCAATAATGGATCACATCATACTTCTTGAACACAGGCTTTTCGTGCGTTGTCAGGCGCGATGTTTCAAAGCAGCCACCGCGGTCTATGCTCACATCAATGATCACAGATCCTGCCTTCATATTGCTCACCATCTGCTCTGTTACCACTACCGGTGTTATGCCATTCACTGGCTTCAGGGCACCTATGGCCACATCTGCATTTCTTAATTCTTCTGCAAGCGTTACCGGTTCCAGTACGGAGGTAAAGCAGCGCCGGCCAATATTATTTTGCAACCGCATCAGGCGGTACACCGAGTTATCAAATATTTTTACCGACGCCCCAAGCCCGAATGCAGCACGTGCAGCAAACTCACCCACCAGGCCCGCTCCAATGATCAGCACTCTCGCAGGTGGAACGCCCGATATGCCGCCCAGCAGCACACCCTTTCCGTTGTCCTGGTTGCCCAGGTACCTTGCTGCAGTAAGTATAGCGTAGTTACCTGCTATTTCGCTCATGGAGCGCACAATTGGGTAAGTGCCCGCATCATCTTTTATAGATTCAAAGGCTATGGCAATTATTTTTTTTGCAATGAGCTGCTCCAGTATGCCCGCCTTCAGCATCGGCATATGGATGGGAGAAATGACCACCTGGTTAGGTTGCAGCAATGCAGCTTCTTCGTCAGATATCGGCGCCGATTTTATGATTGTGGTGGCCTTATACAATTCTGCCTTATCGTAAACTATATGCGCACCTGCCTCGCTGTAGTCATTGTCAAAGTAAAATGATCCGTCGCCTGCAGCATGCTCCACAGCTACATCGTGGCCGTCATTCACCAGCACCGATACTGCTTCGGGCGTCAGCGCTATTCTGTTTTCCTGGAAGGATGTTTCTTTGGGAATGCCTATGAATAACTGTTTCTTTTTAGGTGCTATCTGTAAGGTCTCTTCTAACGGTATGTAAGAAAAAGAAGGAGATATGTATGGTTTTTTAGTCATTCCCGCCACAACTGCAATTATTATGGACAATATACAGGTTTAGTTTGTATAAAAAAAGGATTTTAACAAAAGTCCTTTTAATTTAAATATTAACGGTCCATAACGTTATGATTATAGGGTTTTGTGGCTTTAAATTTTATTTTTGCAGTGGTATAATGCCTGTCAGAAGCAGAATTGCCGGTGCCGTTATTGCAAGGTAGCGTGACACATTTTTCGGCTTTTCAGATTTTGACCTAATACCCCGAACCCCATGTTAAGACAGTCGAACCAGCAAAGACTTTTACAAAAATTATCGCCGCAGCAGATTCAGCTTATGAAGCTGTTGCAGATACCTACGGCCAACCTCGAAGAGCGCATCAAAGAAGAGCTGGAGGAAAATCCCGCACTTGAATTTGAGCTTGAGAACAATACGCCCGATCAGGATAACTATGAACTGGGAGACAATGCGTCGGATGGTGAAGATGGAGATGCTGTTGGTGAAGAAGTGGAACTGAGTAACGATACTGCAGAGAAGGTAGACCTCGATGATTTTTTAAGACGTGAGGATGATGACAGCGGCGGCTACGATTACAGCGACGACTATTACGGCGGTGGCGATAACGAAAAAATGGTAACCCCGGCGCGGGTCGAGACCTCCTTTCACGATCACCTGCTCGATCAGTTAGGTATGCTTGAGTTGGATGAGAGAAGCCATAAGATCGCAGAGCAAATTATAGGCAGCCTTGATGAAGATGGATACCTGCGCAGAGAGGTGACATCGATCGTAGATGATCTTGCCTTTGGTCAGAACATAGATACAAATGCCGACGAGATCGCGGGCCTGGTGCAGCAGATTCAACTATTCGATCCGCCGGGCATCTGTGCGGTTACCCTTCAGGAGTGCCTGATTCTCCAGTTGAAACGGCTCGACAACAGTCGCCCGGTCCGCAATGCGATCGCCATTTTAGATAAGTATTTCAACGAGTTCATCAAGAAGCACTACGATAAGATACAGAAGCATCTTGGCATAAATGATGAAGAGTTCAAGGCGGTCATCAATATTATCATTAAGCTCAATCCCAAGCCCGGTGCTGCATACGCAGTAGTGAGCAAGGCAGAGAGCTACATCATTCCCGACTTCTTTGTTTTTAACAACAATGGAGTTCTTGATCTGTCACTCAATTCCAAGAATGCACCCGAACTGCGCATTTCCGAAGGTTATCGGGAAATGATAAAGGCATATGATCGCGGTGAGAAGAAAAATAAACAACAGAAGGAAGCAGTATTGTTCATAAAGCAGAAGCTGGATTCCGCTAAGTGGTTCATCGATGCCATCAAGCAGCGCCAGCATACCTTGCTGCATACTATGCAGGCCATACTTGAATTTCAGAAAGAGTTCTTTCTTACTGGCGATGAGAGCACCCTGAAGCCAATGATACTTAAAGACATTGCCCAGATGACCAGCCTCGATGTGTCAACTGTATCGCGTGTGGCCAACAGCAAATATGTGCAGACAGAATACGGCACGTACAAGCTTAAATACTTTTTTTCCGAAGCGTTGCAGACAGAGAGTGGAGAGGAAGTATCCACGCGTGAGGTTAAGATGATACTGAACGAATTTATCACCGCAGAAAACAAACGCAAGCCCCTCTCTGACGAGCACCTCACAGACATGCTCCTCGAAAAAGGATACAACATAGCCCGCCGCACAGTAGCCAAATACCGCGAACAGCTGAACATACCGGTAGCAAGGCTGAGGAAGGAGTTATAAGCGATATTGTAAAGAATTTTTACTTCCGTAAAAATAGGTATAAGCTCTGTCAATGAATGCTCCACGGTGGGTTTGGCTTTGCAGGTTCGCTGGCGTGAATATTACTACTACACAATCTGTATTTAATAGTGACTGTTGCCAGTTATAATTATCAATATAAATTGAAGAGTGAAAAAAATTCTGTTGATTCCAGACTGTCGCAAAATAATACCAAAACTCCCAATCTGTGGCAATATTTTGAGGGAATTCGTTAGCTATCCACTGGCCTCCAAAGCTGTCGCCGATGAATACCATTTTGGGTTTCGTTTTTGTGTTGTCAACGCTATAATGATACTCCGGATAACAAAGTTTTTCCCTTCTGATAGGAAAGATTAAGTTGCTGCATTTGGCGAGGTCGTTATCGGGTTGTATTACAGTATCGGGGTAGCACCATTTGGTCACAACGAGATGGGGCATTTTTATATTTCTTTCCCGCTCAATAAATTTTATCAGTGTATCGGATGCCAGTAAGCTGCCATATATACTCCAATGGATGCCTTGCTTGGTAAATAGAAGATTCTTCGATGTATCTTTCATTGCAATAAATAGTACGTTATAATCCAGTTGCTTGATTCTAAGAGAATCTCCCAGTCTTTTAAATGCCTGGTAATTAGTTGTTCCATGCCAATCGGGACGTCGCAAAGAAAAGGGTATATTTTCAGGCATGAAATATGGTTTTGAAGGGGCGTAAGCAAAAACAAGCGTTTTACCAAGATGTTCAAGAGTGTCTTGTACCAGTCTCAGCTTTATTAAAGCAGCTCTGATAGACGAATCGCCTTCATAATAACGACCTTCATACTCATCAATATTTTCTCTGTTGAAAAGATTGCCATTTTCGCCCACATATACATCACCCTGCATTTTCCTGAAAAACCAGAAATCAAACTGGCTCGTCATTCTTGCCAAGTCCGGCCTAAAACCTGTACTGTCGTTAAGGAATAGAACTTTTTCTTTTTGGTAGCTACCGTCCACCATGTTGCAGGTGTGAAGCGGGTATCCGGGTGTAATATCATTGCTCCATTAAGCGGAGCACTTGTTATAAAACCAAATGCATGCTCTAATAGTGGAAAGGATGCTATGAGTAGCACCAAGAAAAAAAGCCGGCCTTTTGCTGTTTTAAGTTCCATCGCTAAAATCTGAAATAGAGAAAAACATTGGAGTTTGAAGTCGTAATCTTGCCTGCTGAAATAATAAATAATACGATGAGCGAAGATGCCATTAAATAGTGCATACGCATTGAATAATGCCCATAAAATATCTTTTGTTGCACATGCGCCCCTGCCTTGGGCAGAGCAAAGAATGAAAAGAAGATTGCAGCTATCAGCGTAAGCGTATACTCTCTATCTGGCAACCATCTGTCACTGCTTGTATACCAACCAAACATATGTTGTAAATAATATAATGAATGGTGTAAATGTTCCGCCTTGAAGAAAACCCATCCAACCAGCACTACGATAAAAGTATATATGCATGCAGCTTTGCCAAGCCGTACAAGGTGTTTGCCAAGGAAAGTACGCTCTATTATCAGAAAGAGGCCGTGATATGCGCCCCATATAATAAAACCCCATGCAGCACCATGCCATAAACCCGATGCGAGGAAAACGATCCATAAATTGAACAACAGGCGCAGTCTGCTTTTTACTCTGTTCCCTCCGAGAGGTATGTATAAATAATTGCGCATCCAGTTGCCAAGTGTAATGTGCCATTTTCGCCAGAAATCGGTTATAGATAAGGCTGTATATGGATTATTGAAATTTTCCGGGAAACGAAATCCCATCATTTGTCCCAAGCCAAGCGCCATATCGGAATAGCCCGAAAAATCAAAGTATATCTGTAATGTATAACTTATAGCGCCAAACCATGCTGTTGTAGTATCAAGTTGCGACGGTAATAAATTAAATATATGATCCGCGGCTACGCCCATTACATTGGCGATCATTACTTTTTTTCCAAGCCCGATGCAAAAGCGGTAGAAACCCCTGAGTTTGTTTTCCGAAGTTTCATGTTCGATATGGCCATGAATCTGACC
>CAYNGS010000029.1:0-12742 GCA_964396625.1 uncultured Flavipsychrobacter sp. | reverse complement strand
GTGACTTTGAAATATTAGGACAGATAAAGAATGCAGTTAAGAATGCGAAGACGCATGGTTTCATAGGGCCATTTATGGAGCGCCTTATTAATTCCGTTTTGCAGGCCTCAAAAGCCATAAAGACCCATACAGCGCTGAGCGGCGGAACAGTTTCTACATCTTTTGCTGCCGTGCAGTATATAAGGGAGTATTTTGAAGGGCCTTCTGTTACACCAAAAATGAAATGTCCGTCTACAGCACATATGATGACTTGTCCGGTAACGGAAACTGCCGGTAATAAGACAAGCATGGAAGATAAAAAGATCGTGCTGCTGGGAACCGGAAAGATAGGTCGCACAACCTGCAAAAACCTTGTTGATTATCTGAATACAAAGAATATAACCCTTATAAACCGCACATTAGAAACGGCAGCCAATCTTGCACAGGAACTCGGACTTAAGTATGCACCGATCGAAGATATGGATCGTGAGTTGCTGAATGCCGATATCATACTTGTATCAACCAGTTCAACTGAGCCGGTGGTACTAAAAGAGCACCTCGAAGGCAGAGGAGATAAGTTAGTGATTGATTTTTCGATACCATGCAACGTGGCTATTGATGCGCAGCAGTTGGCGGGTGTGAAGTTTGTAGACGTGGACCTGCTTTCCAAGATCAAGGACGAGACGCTGCAGCAGCGTACAGCTGAGGTGCCCAAGGCTATAGCCATAATCAACGAACTTATTGGGGAGTTTAAGCAGTGGTGTGAAATGCGTCGCCACGTTCCGGTACTGAAGGAAGTGAAAAACAAGCTTAAGGGCATATACGTTGACCCTGCGATACTGGACAATAGCCGCTTTTGTTCTGACCCGAATATGCTAAATGAAGAAAAAAAACAAAAAGTCAACAATACGCTGGCCATTAAGATCCGCCAGAACAATACATTGGGCTGCCATTACATTCAGGCCATAAATGATTATATTGCATAAGTATGGATAAGGTAATACGTATAGGCACCCGCGAAAGCCAGCTGGCACTCTGGCAGGCCGACACGGTAAAGGGCCTGTTGCATAAAAACGGGTATAAAGCCGAGTTGGTGCATATTAAGAGCGAAGGCGATACAGACCTGAAAACACCTTTGTATGAAATTGGTGTGCAGGGCATATTCACCAAGGCGCTCGATATTGCGCTCCTCAATGGAGAGATCGATATCGCTGTGCATTCCATGAAAGACGTGCCAACAATGTTGGCCAAGGGTATTGTACAGGCGGCAGTACTGCCAAGGGCCTCATACAAAGATTTGCTGGTGCCAAAAACAGGTGCCACTTTTTCCGAAAGCCAGGCGCCAAACGTGATAGCGACAAGTAGTATAAGGCGCAAAGCCCAATGGCTAAACCGGTATCCCGAAGACAGGATCGAGAACCTGAGGGGAAACGTGAATACAAGATTGAGGAAAGTGGAAGAAAGCGATTGGAACGGGGCCATATTTGCTGCTGCAGGCTTAGAACGTATTGGCCTTCGCCCTGAAAACGCA
Organism: uncultured Flavipsychrobacter sp.; assembly: GCA_964396625.1. Classification (GTDB taxonomy): domain Bacteria; phylum Bacteroidota; class Bacteroidia; order Chitinophagales; family Chitinophagaceae; genus Nemorincola. The sequence goes on along the minus strand of CAYNGS010000029.1, from coordinate 11,232 downwards.
GTTGAACTGGATTGGATGCTCCCTGCGCCCGCACAGGGAGCCATTATGGTGGTGTGCCGCGGAGATGACAAATATTCGTTTGATGCGACCTCGATGCTGAATGACCCTGATACCGCACTTTGTGCAGGGATCGAGCGCGATTTCCTGCGTGCTTTATTAGGCGGTTGTTCTACTCCTATCAGCGCATTGGCAAAAGTCGAGCGCGGAAGTGTGGTGTTTGAAGGTAATATTCTGAGCAAAGACGGCAGGCAAAAAAAAGAGATCGCTAAGACGGTCCCGGTTGCTGAGGCAGCCGGTCTGGGACAAACAGTGGCTACAGAATTGCTGCTGGATGGCGGCCAGGAAATTTTAGACGGAATCAGAAATGAGCCATAAAGCAGAACTGTTAAGTACGATAATGCTGGACCAGCCGCTTATTAACAAGGCGGCTGAAAACGGTATTGTGCTTGATGCACTATCGTTTATCGAGATAAGCTCAAATGTGGAGAGCGATCTGCACGCGGAAATGGAAGAACTTTGTGAACTGCCGATCACAGCGGTATTTACAAGCGCGAATGCGGTTCGGGCAATTGCACCGATCATACATGAAGCGAAACCGGTATGGAAAGTGTATTGTACCGGGGCGGCGACAAAGGCGGCGCTGCTTGAAGATTTTGATATGACAGCGATAGCCGGGATTGCAAATGACGCAGCCGGACTGGCCGAGGTCATCCTGGCAAATAACGTGTTTGAGGTGGTTTTCTTTTGCGGCGACAAGAGAATGGATACTTTGCCAACAACCTTGCGTGATCGTGATGTGACAGTGCACGAGATCATTGTCTACCATACAATAGAGACTCCGCAAAAGGTTGCAAAACAGTATGACGGCATATTGTTTTTCAGTCCGAGCGCTGTGAACAGCTTTTATAAAGTGAACCGGACCGGGCCCGAAACTGTCTTATTCGCTATTGGCAATACGACAGCGAATGCCCTCAGGGCGCACACGGATAGTACGGTGATCCTTGGTGGCACACCTTCCAAAGAACAATTGGTGGACCTTGCCATCGACTATTTTCACAAACATTTAATGATTGAACATAAATAAAGAAGTACATGAGCGAGCTGAAAAACGACTTGATTTTAAAAGCATTGAGAGGCGAGCGGGTGCCAAGGCCGCCGGTGTGGATGATGCGCCAGGCGGGCAGGTATTTGCCCGACTATATAAAGCTGCGTGAGAAGTATGACTTTTTTACACGCGTTGAGACGCCGGAACTGGCGTGCGAAATAACGCTGCAGCCTGTGGACCAGGTAGGCGTAGACGCCGCCATCATTTTTTCGGATATCCTGGTCATCCCGCAGGCTATGGGTTTGACTGTGCTGCTGGAAGAAGGCAGGGGGCCATTGTTGCCCAATGTTGTAAAGAACAAGGCAGATATAGATGCACTTATCACAACCGGTGTAGCGGAGCGGCTGGGCTATGTGATGAAGGCTTTAGCCATGACCAAAAGGGAGCTGAATAACCGTGTGCCGCTGATCGGATTTGCCGGCGCGCCATGGACCATTCTTTGCTATATGGTGGAGGGCAAGGGCAGCAAGTCATTTGACAAGGCAAAGCAATTCTGCTTTACACAGCCGGAACTCGCACACACATTATTGCAGAAAATAACCGATGTTACAATTCAATACCTAAAAGCGCAGGTAGCATCGGGCGCGGATCTTGTGCAGGTGTTTGACAGCTGGAGCGGCATGCTGAGCCCCGGCGACTTCAAAATGTTTGCACAGCCATACCTCGTTCAGATAGCAGATGCTGTAAGTGAGCATGCTCCGGTAATATTGTTTCCCAAGGGGAGCTGGTATGCCCTGCCTGAGTTGAGCCAGACCAGTGCGGCCGGCCTCGGACTGGACTGGAGCCTGACACCCAAGATGGCAAGGCAGATGACCAATAACAGTATTACGCTACAGGGCAACTTTGATCCGACCAAACTCCTGGCGCCCATCCCCCAGATAAAGAAAGAAGTAAAGGAGATGATCGATGGTTTTGGCATGGAGCGATATATAGCTAACCTGGGACACGGCATACTGCCTAACGTACCGGTCGATCATGCGAGAGCCTTTGTTGATGCGGTGAAAGAATATACCCCTGTCGCTGAAAATATAGCCGTATGAGTGTAAGGGAAGAATTTGTAGGATATGTGCATGCCCTGCAAGACACAATATGTGCGGGGCTTGAGCGTGTGGATGGCAAGGCGAAGTTTGCTGAAGATATATGGGAGCGGCCTGACGGTGGCGGAGGTAAGACCCGGGTGATCGCTGACGGAGCTGTTTTTGAAAAGGGAGGCGTGAATACGTCTGTTGTTTATGGTGCGCTGCCTGCGGCTATGCAACAGGCATTCGGTGTAGGTGAAAGCAATTTCTTTGCCTGCGGTCTGTCACTGGTCATTCACCCGGTGAATCCGTTTGTACCTACCGTGCATGCGAACTGGCGCTATTTTGAGCTGTATGATAAGGAAGGCAAGCGAATTGACTGCTGGTTTGGCGGTGGCGCAGATCTCACTCCGAACTATATCTTTGAAGAAGACGCCCGGCATTTTCATACTACCCTGAAGAACGCCATGGAACCTTTTGGCGAGCATATCTATCGCGAGTGTAAGAAGCAGTGCGACGAGTATTTTGTTAACAAGCACCGTGGTAATGAGATGCGCGGCATAGGCGGCGTGTTTTATGATTACCTGAGACCCAAGGATGATGCAGACGAGCAACGTCATTTTAGCTTTCAGCAGGCGAATGGAAATTCGTTTCTCGATGCCTACCTGCCGATTGTTGAAAAGAGAAAGGGCTTGCCCTACGGAGAAAAGGAAGTAGAGTGGCAGGAGGTAAGAAGGGGCAGGTATGTAGAGTTTAACCTGATCCATGACCGGGGGACGATCTTTGGTTTGAAGACGAATGGCAGAACTGAAAGCATATTGATGAGCCTGCCGCCACGGGCAAGATGGTATTATGATTACCATCCGGTAGCCGGGAGCAAAGAGGCCGAAATGATAAAGTATTACCAGCCACATGAGTGGGTTTAATAAATTTACAGACATGCATTTAATAAGGAGAAACCGGATTCTGAGACAGTCGCCCGCTATGCGTGCTATGGTAGCGGAAACTATTTTAAGACCATCGGACTTTATAGCGCCCCTATTTATAACGGAGGGGAACGGTGTACGCGAGGAGATATCTTCCATGCAGGGATACCACCGCATGAGCATTGACAATACGCTTAAGGAAGTGAAAGAGTTGTGGACGCTCGGTATAAAGAGCGTATTGCTGTTCATAAAATGCAAGGATGAACTGAAGGACAACAAGGGAACAGAGGCGCTGAACCCCGACGGACTGATGCAGCGCAGCATAAAGGCAATAAAGAACGCATGCCCCGAGATGGTGGTGATGACTGATGTGGCGCTTGATCCGTTTTCTATTTATGGACATGACGGTATAGTTGAAAACAATGAGATCGTTAACGACCCTACTGTAGAGGTGCTGGCTAAGATGAGCGTAAGCCATGCGCAGGCTGGCGCAGATATGGTTGCCCCGAGCGACATGATGGACGGCCGCATCCTTGCTATCCGTGAGGCCCTGGAGGGCAGCGGATTCACAAAGACAGGCATTATGAGTTATAGCGCGAAGTACGCGTCTTGTTTTTACGGACCTTTCCGTGATGCACTGGACAGCGCACCCGGTTTCGGCGATAAGAAGACATACCAGATGGACTATGCCAACCGCCGCGAAGCGGTAAAGGAAACGCTGATGGATGTGGAAGAAGGAGCAGACATCGTAATGATAAAACCCGCGATGGCGTATCTTGATATCATTCGCGAGATAAGGGACCAGGTTGATGTGCCGGTGAGTGCCTACCATGTGAGCGGCGAATATGCGATGATAAAAGCTGCTGCGAAGATGGGCTGGCTGGATGAGAACAAGGCCATACTGGAATCGCTTGGGAGTATAAAAAGGGCTGGTGCAGACCTGATAGCCACTTACTTTGCCAAGGACGCAGCGAAATTGATTGGTTGATTTTAGCTATAAATATACCTGAAGATGACAACTACGATTACTAAGAGCAAGGAGCTGTTTGAGCGTGCTCAGAAGACGATACCCGGCGGTGTAAACTCGCCGGTGCGTGCGTTCAGAAGTGTGGGCGGAACACCTGTGTTCATGGAGCGCGCCAAGGGTGCCTACATGTATGATGCCGACGGCAGGCGTTACATAGACTACATCAATTCATGGGGGCCTATGATACTTGGCCATGCGTATGAACCGGTAGTGAATGCGATACAGCAGAAAGCGCTGCAGTCGACATCGTTTGGTGCACCTACGGAGCTGGAAATTGAGATGGCTGAACTGATCGTGAGCATGGCGCCAAACGTGGATATGGTGCGCATGGTGAGCAGCGGCACCGAGGCATGCATGAGTGCGCTGAGACTGGCGCGGGGATATACTGGACGTAATAAATTCATCAAATTCGAAGGTTGCTATCATGGTCATGCAGATGCTTTTTTGGTGAAGGCTGGCAGCGGGGTGGCCACCTTTAATATACAGACGATACCGGGTGTGACGGCCGGTGTATCCATGGATACGCTAACAGCGCCATACAACGATCTAGACGCTGTAAGACAATTAGTAGCAGACAACAGCGGCGAGATCGCGGCTATCATTATAGAGCCGGTGGCGGGAAACATGGGCTGCATACTTCCGGCTACGGGTTTTTTAGAAGGGCTGAGAGCCATATGTGATAAGGCGGGCATTGTTCTTATTTTTGATGAGGTGATGACCGGCTTTAGGCTGGCGCCGGGCGGTGCACAGGAAAGGCTCGGTGTTAATGCCGATCTTGTGACCTATGGAAAAGTGATAGGCGGCGGTATGCCTGTGGGCGCCTTTGGCGGCAGAAAAGACATTATGATGCACATAGCGCCGGTGGGCAATGTGTACCAGGCCGGCACGCTCAGCGGCAATCCCATAGCAATGACCGCCGGTTATACGATGCTGAAAACGCTGAAGGAAAATCCTTCGATATACCAGCAATTAGACGAGACTACGGCCTACCTGCACAAGGGGCTGGACGAGGCACTGAGTGCGGGCGACGAGCCTTATGTCATTAACCGTTTAGGGTCGATGATCAGTGTGCACTTCAGTGATAAACCGGTCAACAATTTTGCATCGGCACAGGCGGCAAACAATACTTTCTTCAACAAGTTCTTCCACTCCCTGCTGAACGATGGGGTATATCTTCCGCCATCGGCGTTTGAAACATGGTTCATCAGTACGGCTCTGACCAAAGGGGATATTGATGAAACGCTGGAGGCGGTGAGGAGAGCGGTTAACCCGTAAACCCCTGAAGGGGAACCATCCACGTGGCTTAAGTGCGGGGCTCAACAATGTCACCACTTCAGTGTTAATTCTTTCATCACTATCAACAGCTGTCGCGTGGGTTGGATATTCTAAGGATTCTGTGTTTTCAGTGCATCCTGCAGCGCGTCCTCAAGCCGGTCTCCGCGAAGGTTGCGGGCTATAATCTTTCCTTTTGGGTCTATCAGAAAGTTGGACGGGATAGACTGCACGCCATAGAGATGTGCCGCTGCCGACGACCAGCCTTTCAGATCGCTTACCTGGGTCCATGAGAGGCCATCGTCTTTAATAGCTTTCTCCCAGGCATCTTTGTTGTTGTCGAGCGACACACTAAAAACAGTGAAATTCTTATCCTTGAATTTTTCGTAGGCCGCCACCACGTTGGGATTTTCGCCGCGGCAGGGACCGCACCAGGACGCCCAAAAATCGAGCAGTACATACTTGCCTTTAAACGACGAGAGGGCAACCATTTTACCATCGGGAGTGGGCAGGTTGACCTCGGGTGCGGGTGAGCCATCCTCCACTGAGGCGGTGGGCTTTGCCGGGTGTTTCTGACGGTTAGATACCGCGAAATAGTATTCGCCAAAATCCCTTGACATTTTAGTACCCGGGAACCGGCGGCGCAGGCTTTGGGAGAAGGCATCGAGATAATTGATCTCTGTGGCCGGGTTCAGCATGCGGGCTGCAAATATGGCGTTGGGCTCAAATGCAGTCGTATCGGCATAATGCTCCACAAACTGGGTGAAGTGCAGCCGCATATCCTGGAAATCGCTTTTTGCAGCGGTGAGTATGCTGTCGTTTCCCCTGGCGCGCAGTGTGTCCAGCACATAACTCATGGTGTTGAAATCGCTCAGGTGCTTTCTTATTGCCCCCACAAAACGCCTAAGGTCATCAGATGCGGGCGAGCCGGCGAGCGTGTAGCTTTCGAGTGAATTCCAGTCGCCGGTGACCTTAATATTTCCCTTGTCTATAGACAGCAGAACGAATTTATTGGGATGAAAATGTATCCGGTAAAGACCCTGCTCTGGTGCTATGCCCGACAACTCAAAATGGCCGTCGGCGGTCGAGTGCTCAGAGTCTACAATGGTAATAATGTCATTGGCATTCAGCTGCTCCAGCACAACCGTTTGCTGCGGCATGCCCGAAATATTCCCTATAATATTAAACCTGTTGCTCTTACTGCTGCAGGCAGACAGACCGGACACTACAATAAGAAATAAGAGTAGATGTTTTGAATTCATCCAGGGAATTTTAATATTAGAAAACTTTATCAAAATTAATAAGGCAAATGTCAAGAAATGCCTAAAATTTCAAATTATATATTAGTTATAATTAAAACATGTAAACGGCATTTAGCGGGTCTCCATTTTGAAACGCATGTTCAAAGACACCAGCATTTTTTTGGTGGTGAGTGGAGACGCAAGCATTGCGTCTCTACCCGAGCATTTGAACAGTTGGTGAATCAGGATATCGCATTTCGCGTAAAAAAATAATCGGCACCGAATGTGATCATGAAGTGGTGAAAACCCTTTACTGTAAGCCATATTAAATTATCGTCAACATCTCATAATATCACATCATTATCGCATTTAACCCCAAACCCCTGAAGGGGCTTACTCATGCTACGTAGACCGCAAGCCCCTAACCCGGGTTTCCATTAATCTATTTATTATGGTATGCTCCAACGCATTGGTTATAGCGCAAATGCCATGCCGAAAATGGCGCATTTACTCACAATTTGAGTGACCATTTCTGTTTAAAGGAGTGGAGAATAATGCATTGTGATGCTTCGGAAATTGTGGAAAAATAATTTGTGTGTGAATACGGGTGACCGCGAATATAGTTTCAGCTACAATACCCTAATTGCCGCCGGGTCCCGCGAAGGACAGAGATCCGGCGGAGACGGATACCCGGTAGAGACGGAAAGCTTTTGGGAAGCGGGACGCTTCATCATCGTAGGGCCAAGTGAGACACATCGACCAGTGGGCATAAGTGGATTTAAGTCTCCGCTTCGCTTGGACTTAAACCGAGGTGGGACATTTCGCCCAGTGGGGTAGAATAGTATTTTGCAGGATTGCTTCTGCACATGGCCACCGCAGATGGCCACGTATGTGCATCGCAATGACGGCCGATTTGTTAGGTTTTGAAGAACAGGACTACGTTATGCTGATTAACCGCCCAGCCTAATCTTCTGCCAGTCTGAATCCAAGCGAGTTAGCTTTGGTGTCGGGCAGGTAGGCGGCGCGCCGGGTGACGATGATCTCGGCTGCGCTGTTATTCCATGAACCGCCGCGTACAACGTGTGCATTGCCGGTGGCAGGGCCCCTAGGGTTCTCAATATCGTTCTTGCTGCCGTAGCTGGATGCGTACCAGTCGGCACACCATTCTTCCACATTGCCGCTCATATCGTATATGCCGATCTCATTGGGCTTTTTGCGGCCAATAGGGTGAATATGATCTTTTGAGTTGCCCTCGTACCAGGCGACATCCTGGGGCAGTCTTTTGCCACTGTATTTTTTGCCTTCTTTTTCCCTGTCCGGTTTTTTGTCGCCCGGATGTTCGTTGAGCAATTGGTTCACTCCGCCGCGGGTATCTGTCAGTGTTTGTTTCACCAATACTTCCTTAGCATCGCCACGTGCTGCATATTCCCATTCGGCCTCGGTGGGCAGGCGGTAGTGGCGCCCCGATTTAGCATTCAGCTTTTCTATAAAATCCTGTACTTCGGTATAGCTAACGTTGGTTACGGGGCATTCGTTGCAAACAAAGGCCGAAGGGTTTTTACCCATTATTGACTTCCACTGCTCCTGCGTTACTTCATAGGTGCCTATGTTGTAGTTTTTGAGCGTCACAGTGTGTGCCGGCCTCCTGTCTGCAGCCTGGTCGTTGCTGCCCAGATCAAACTTGCCGCCCTGCACCCTTGTCATATATATATACAGAGGGTCTTTGCTTGTTTTATTGAATTTTCTCTGGGCCATTACCGGCTGTAGAAAAAGCAGCATTAATAAACAGGTGAGCAGTCGTTGCATAAAGTATGTTTTGTTGGTTTTTAATTTTTAATCGTTCATTTGCACCACTTTAGTAGGCTCCAGGTTGGCATTGCGTATGGCAATATTCTGAGCTACCTTTTGTGCTAACTGCATAAATGCATGCTTTGCCACCGGTTCATCGGCAACAACAGCAGGCAATCCATTATCTCCACCTTCACGAATGCTTTGCACAATGGGTATTTCTCCTAAAAACGGCAGTTCGAACTGCTCTGCCATTTTCTTTGCACCACCCCGCCCGAAAATATAATATTTATTATCGGGAAGTTCCTGAGGCGTAAAATAAGCCATATTTTCAACAATTCCGAGTATTGGCACATTGATCTGCGGTTGCCTGAACATCATAATGGCTTTGCGGGCATCGGCAGCAGCTACAGCCTGGGGTGTGGAAACGATAAGCGCGCCGGTAACGGGTACGGTCTGCACAAGGGTGAGGTGTACATCGCCGGTACCGGGCGGCAGGTCGATCACAAGATAATCGAGCTCCTGCCAGTAAACGTCGGAAATGAATTGTTTCAGGGCGGAACTTGCCATTGGCCCACGCCAGATGACTGCCTGCTTCTCGTCTATAAGCAGGCCTATGGACATAGCCTTGATACCGAAACGCTCGAGAGGTACGATCATCCCTTTGCCGTCTATCTCTGTCATTTTGGGGCGCTCATCACGGAGGCCCAACATGATGGGTATGGAAGGCCCGTATATGTCGGCATCGAGCAGGCCAACGGATGCACCCTGCTGCGCCAGCCCGATGGCCAGATTTACCGCAACGGTTGATTTTCCGACGCCGCCCTTTCCTGATGCAACCATGATAATGTTCTTAACGCCCGGAAGAATAGCTTTGTTATCCTTACGGTTGCTGTTCACATTAGCATCCATGTGCACCTTAACAACAGCCTCCTTGTCTACCAGCAGGCGTATAGCATTGACGCAGGCTTTTTCTATCATTTCCTTGAGCGGGCATGCAGGTGTGGTGAGCATTACCGTAAACGAAACATTTTTGCCGTCGATAGCAATATCACGCACCATATTCAGGGTCACGAGGTCTTTGCCGAGATCGGGTTCCTGCACCTGGCTCAGAGCCTCTAACACTGCTTCTTTTGTTATCATATAAACCTTTGTTAAAGTATGTTTATTCCTGCGCAAAAGTACATTAAAGCGGGTTACTTTGCAGCAGTTTTACAGGTTTCATTTACTTAACAGCCACCGATTCTTAACTACCAAATTCCCAAAAGCCCCCTAACTTTGTATATATGCAGTTAAAGCGGTTGCTATATTGTACTGTTTGCTTTGTTTTCGGCGTAGTTGGTGCGTCAGCGCAGAGTACTATTACCGAAAACCTGATACAGATAGACGGTGTGACCATGACAGCAGATAGCCTGAGGGCAGTGGGCGATGTGACGATATTGGTAAAAAATAAGAACCGCGGGGTGGAGTCGGAATACACCGGAGTGTTTTCCATAGTATGCTACAAGGGAGACACGCTCGAATTCAACTGCCTGGGGTTCAGACCCAAGGAATATGTGATCCCGAGGGATGCGAAAGGGCTGTATTTCTCTATGATACAACTTATGGTGCAGGATACTTTTTACCTGCCTGAGACCATAATACGGCCGCTGCCATCGAAGGAGGCCTTTGACTTTGCATTTCAGCATTGGCGCATACCAAATGATAACTATGAGCTGGCCCGCCGAAATACGGATGCTTATATAATGCGTGCACTGGCATACACCCTGCCGAGGGACGGACGCGAGTCGCAGGCGCGCCTGATGCAGCAGCAGGCAAAGGAGGCGGTGTATTATGGTCAGCAGCAGCCGATGAACATCTTTAACCCGATAGCCTGGGGCGAATTTTTTGAGGCCTGGAAAAGAGGGGACTTCCGCAAACAAAGTAATCCATATAGCAGCGAGTATTAGTGCTATCGCTGCGTATTCTCGAACTTCGTTCAGGTTTTTGACTAAATTTGGAGGTGTAGTCCGACGTCGTTTGAACGCCGGGAGCCTTTTTATAATTTTACAAAGACCACAAGCGTTACCATGATACCCAAGATACTGCATTTTACCTGGCTGATACCCGCCGATGGTGGCCGGGCTTTCAACATTCACCACATGGCCTCGGTAAAATCGGCTCATTTTTATAACCCGGATTTTAAGGTCAGGTTTCATTGCAATAAACTGCCGACCGGCGAGTACTTTGAAAGCATCAGGGATATAATTGAAATAAATTACGTGGAAACTCCTGAAGAAGTATTCGGGATACCGATAAAATACATGGCCATGAAAGCTGATGTATTAAGGCTGCGAATACTTATTGATGAAGGAGGTGTTTACCAGGATCCGGACGTTATCACGATGCGGTCGTACGAAGACCTGCTGAACAATGAGGTGTGCCTGGGGTATGAGCTAAGTGATAAGCTGAACCTGAGGCAGGTGTTTTATTTTGTCCGCACCTTTGATTTTGACGTACTCAAGTATAGATTCAGGATCCCGGCGGGGTTGTGTTCCGGGTTTATTATGGCCGAAAAGAACTCGGTTTTCATGAGAGACTGGGTTGAAGGGTATAAAGACTTTAATAACGACAACTGGTCCTATTTTCCGGTGAAGCTACCGCTTATCATGTATAAGACAGGGAAGTACAGGGTGCATACCATTAGTCCATACCAGGCTCATTTCCCCTCATGCTCACCGGCGGACCTGAAACTGATCTTTGAGCAAAACCTGGTAATAAAGGGTAAGTATTTTCTGCACACCTGGGAGTCGAAGTCGTATGAAAAGTATTTGAAGCCGCTGACAAGAGAGAAGATACTGAGCTCAAATAATAC
>CAYNGS010000028.1:0-12935 GCA_964396625.1 uncultured Flavipsychrobacter sp. | reverse complement strand
GTCCCCTCAAAGTTATCGATGTAGATGGCCCCCTCCGGATCAAGCGCATTGATCTGCTTCGGATGGCCAGGCAGCAGCTCCGCCACTTCGAGATTACTGTTAAGAAACGAAGGTGCAGTGGTGGAATATATGGGCAACTTGTCCAGCGCGCGCGTTAACGCCGGCACCTCGGTCTGGTAATTTCCATCGAGTCCCAACACAGTATTTTTGATCGGGTCCTCGCCAAAGGACACCTGTTGTGTGAAAGGTCGCTCATTCAACCTCATGAATGTTCCTCCCAGAGTCAGGTTCTTATTTACATAGTAGTCGAACCTGGCAGCCATGAAGTTCTGCTGCTGAAAACCAAATGATGCGTTATCCTCGTACTGGATGTTTATGGGCACCCCCGAATTGAGGATACCGCTGTTGATTATTTTTATCCTTCCAAGATTGTAGTCGATCGTATAATCCTGGTTTTCGACAAGCTTCGTACCACCTGCCGACACAGATACAGAACCGGGAGGTATGTTGAATCCCCCTAAAAAAATGTCTGACGAGGACGAAGATTTATAAGATCCGCGTAAGATATAACGGTCATTTTGCTGATACTGCAATGCAATGGTTTTGGTGGAATCATACAACACCTGGTACTGATACTTTATCGCCAGGGCCGGGCCACCGGTGGGCGAAGTGACAGCGGGCGCCAGCCCCTGTCCGAATGGCTCGAGCAGCGGGAAGATAATCTTTCCCTGTTGCGTATTGATCGTGATCCCTTCTACAAAGTCGAATATACCATCGGGCGAAGGCTCGTTCTGAGCATTCAGCCTGTCCAGATTCAGGATAGACAAAAACGGTGTGCCTGCAAGCGGCCCTTCGGGCATATACCTTTTTTCGCCGCCACCCGGGTCCTGGTACAATACGTTCAGTATAAAATTATCCTTCGATACACCCAGCCCACCAAGCGCGTATATATTTTTCATCATCAGCTTCCAAACCGGCAGGTTTGGACGAGCGGAGGTACCTTTCAGCAATTTCAGGTACAGCACTTTAGGATTTGAAGTATCCGGTGGCAGGTCTTCAGCAAATTCACCCACCTGGTATACCCGGCCCTTGTAGGTATAGCGATAGGCAACGCCAAGCACATCGTCGGGGTTCAGTTGCGTGTTCAGCATTATGTAGCCGAGCTGAGGGTTGTAGGAAAATTCAGTATTTGCCAGTTGCCGGGCCGTGGTGTGTTCATAATCCTGACCCTGTGTGAGCCCCAGCGCTACGACGGAATTGATAGCGGAACTTTGCTGACGCCCGTTGGGGTTTTGCAGCAATTCTTTGTACAGATAGTTGGCGTTGTTATCCGGTATACCGTTTCTCACACCGCTCGACGGGTTATTCAATGTTTGCAGATACGGATGCGCTTCACCCATATCCATAAAACAAAGGATGTCACGTACGCCGGTCACAGTACCGGTGCGGTTCGTTACCCACACTTCTATCTTGCTGATGTTGACCAGCGAATTGATGACCGGGAAATTTTTCAGTGCATTGTCATAGTTATCATGAAAATATTGCGACAGCAGGAAGTCCCTGTTCTCTTCGTAATTGTCGGCCTTGATGGCGATCTGCTGCGACTGTGCACCACCCTGTATGGTCAGGCTTTTACGCTGCGATTTTTGCTGTGATAAAACGGCAGTTACCCACAGCTTGCCAAACTGCAGCTGCGTTTTAATACCAAACAAGGATTGCACGCCGCTGATAAGGTTGCTCTTGAGCGGAAAGCTGATATTCCCGGCCTCTATCTTCTTCAGCATTTCATCTTCCTTTCCGCTATAATCCAGTTTCTGCACATTCTGATAGTCGAACGTAGCCTTTGTGTTGTTGCTGATATTCAGCTTCAGTTTGTCACCAACGGTTGCCAGCAGGTTGATGTTCATCTGCATATCAAAATCGAAAACGCCATACTTCTGGGCACGCTGGGTCAGTGTGGGATTCTTTATGTTTTGCCAGTTGCCGCCAAAGGTCACGTCCACATTTCCCTGTGGCTTCACAGAGATTGTATTGTTACCAAAAATGCGGTCAAATAGTCCCTCCTTGTACATTTGCGGCAGCTCAGGCGTTTTGTTGAAGAGCATCAGCCCGTCCATTCTTCGCTGCCAGTAGGCATCCTCATCCTGCTGGCCGCGGTATTTTTCATACTCATCAAGTGTCAGGTAAGTAGGATTACGCAGAAATTCGCTGCCGAGCTTATCACTGAATTCGTAACGGTTGGAATCGGGATTATAATCGAACGACTTTTTTTCATTCTTGGGATCGTTGAGGTCAATGCTCTTGGGCAGGCCTGCATCGATCACCGGGTCACCGGTTTTATCGTATATCGGGAACCTCAGTTTATGGGCGGTATCTTCTTTATCAAGGCTGTCTTTGGTGGCGGTAGAATCCGGATCGGGAGAAAAATAAACAAAAAATGGCCTGTGCCCCCGCGCAGCCGCATTTGCGATAACTGCGGCAAGCGCTATAAAAAATAAAAATTTATATCCAAAATTACTCTTTCCCTTCAATTGGCCCTTTTTTGTGATTTTACAAGGCGCGAAGCGCCTGTTTGATCAGTTCTTCAACTGTTAACGCAGACGCATTATCAATTTTTTTCATAGCAGTTTCCGCGGCGCCTTTGTTGATGCCGAGATTCACCAATGCTATTAACGCGTCATCCTGTGTTGTATTGTGTCGCACAGGCGATAATGAAGATGTATTTTTCCCGCTTAAAAGCTTCCCTTTTAATTCTAATATTATGCGCTGCGCCGTTTTGGCCCCTATGCCTTTCACACGCTCCAGCGTACGGCTGTCTTCGCTGGATACGGCCCGCTCCAACTCATCGGTTGTGAGCGAAGAGAGGATAATGCGCGCAGTGGCCGCCCCCACCCCGTTTATATTCAGCAACTGGCGAAAAGTGGCCCGCTCTTCTTCATCAAAAAAACCGTACAAAACCCAGGCATCTTCACGCACCTGCAGGTGGGTAAAAAGCCGGCATTTGTCCAGGTTTTGCATTTGAGCATAGGTCTGCAGTGTGATATTCAGTTCATAACCTACGCCATGCACATTCATATAAAGTAAAGACGGCGACTTATAAACTAGGTCGCCTTCCAAAAATGCGAACATATATTAACTATTTTTTTAGCAACGTATCAGCACCAGATAAAAAATGGTATGATCGCTCATACCGCCCGAAAGATACAAAATTTATATGAGTTGGGATTGAGGAAAAGAGAAAACAATCGGTCGAAAAATAACTAATATGAAATAACGTTTACCCTCCTTTACGAAATGATCAGGGGTTTTGCTTATCCTTCGCTTCCATCATACTCATTTCCTTTGCTTTTGCGAGGAAATCTGACGCAAATATGAATGCATTGAGCCGCTCATCTTTACTGAAGATGATCTCCTTGTTCGACCCCTCCCACTGCTTATTTCCCTGGTACATATACACAATATGGTCGCCGCTTTCCATCACCGTGTTCATGTCGTGTGTGTTGATAACGGTGGTGATATTATACTCCTTCGTGATCTCCTTTATCAGTTTGTCGATGATGAGTGACGTCTGAGGATCGAGACCGGAATTGGGCTCATCACAAAAAAGGTATTTGGGGTTTTGAACAATGGCCCGGGCCAGCGCTACACGTTTGCGCATACCGCCGCTGATCTCAGCGGGGTATTTCCTGTTAGCCTCCTTCAGATTCACCCGGTCGAGCACTTCATCCACACGTCGCACTTTCTCACGAAAGGTGAGCCTGGTGAACATATCGAGTGGGAACATGACGTTGTTTTCAACCGTTTTGCTGTCGAACAAAGCACCTCCCTGAAAGAGCATTCCTATCTGCTTGCGTACCTCTTTGAGATCTTTCTCATTCATCTTCGTAATATCTCTGCCCTCATAAAGCACTGAACCTGAATCGAGCGGTAAGAGCCCGATCATTATCTTCATCAACACCGTCTTACCACTGCCGCTGGTACCAATGATCAGGTTGGTTTTGCCTGCCTCCATCTGAAAGGAAACATCGTGCAAAACTGCTTTATCGCCAAAACTCTTCTTAACGTTTTTAACCTCGATCATTTTTGTCTTAGGTTCTTAATTCGAACATTGGTGCTTACACGATGGCAAACCTTTTTTGCGTCTGGCCTCTATACTTGGAACACGCCTGTCTTAAATTCTTTCTCTTCCTGGGCGTGATTGGCTGCGTTGATTCCTTCCGATATCACCGACCTTGTCTCTGCGGGATCGATGATCTCATCCACCCAAAGCCTCGCAGCAGCATAATAGGCCGATGTCTGGCTGTCATAGCGATCCGTTATTTCTTTCAGCATCGCCTTTTCTTTTTCAGGATCTATTACCTCTCCCTTTGCCTTCAGTGATGCAACCTGTATCTGCAGCAACGTCTTGGCCGCCTGCTCGCCGCCCATCACAGCAATTTTTGCATTTGGCCAGGCATATATAAACCGTGGATCATACGCCTTACCACACATCGCATAATTGCCCGCGCCATAAGAGTTACCTATGATGATCGTTATTTTCGGAACCACGGAGTTAGCCACTGCATTTACCAGTTTGGCTCCGTCTTTTATGATACCCGAATGCTCGCTGCGGCTACCGACCATAAAGCCGGTAACATCTTGGAGAAACACAAGCGGTATTCTCTTCTGGTTGCAATTCATGATAAACCGGGCAGCTTTATCGGCGCTGTCGTTGTATATGACGCCACCCAGCTGCATCTCGCCCTTTCCGCTCTTTACGATCTTGCGTTGGTTGGCAACTATACCTACGGCCCAGCCGTCGATCCGTGCATAACCGCATACTATTGTCTTTCCGTAATCTTCCTTGAACTGGTCGAACTCCGATTTATCGACGATGCACTTTATCACATCTGTCACATCGTACTGCTTTGTGTTTTGCGGCGAAAGGATGCCATATATCTCACCGGCCTCCTTTAATGGCGCCTGCGGCTTCACACGGTCAAATCCGGCACGGGGTTGCTCTCCAAGCTTATCCATTATTCTGCGCACCTGGTCGAGACACTGCTGCTCCGTTTCAAATTTATAATCGGCGATGCCGCTGATCTCCGTATGCGTTTTCGCTCCACCAAGTGTCTGGATATCGACGTCCTCTCCAATCGCAGCCTTCACGAGGTAAGGGCCGGCGAGGAAAATAGAACCATTGCCTTCTACCATCAAGGTCTCATCGCTCATTATAGGCAGGTATGCCCCCCCTGCCACACAACTGCCCATTACCGCCGCAATCTGGCTGATGCCCATAGCGCTCATCTGCGCATTATTACGAAAGATGCGCCCGAAATGCTCCTTATCCGGAAATATCTCATCCTGCATAGGCAGGTATACGCCTGCACTATCCACAATGTAGATCACCGGCAAGTGGTTTTCCATGGCTATCTCTTGCATGCGCAGGTTTTTCTTGCCCGTGATGGGAAACCATGCTCCGGCCTTGACTGTATTATCATTTGCCACAATCACGCACTGCCGTCCGCATACATAGCCTAACCCTGCTATAGTGCCTCCCGCAGGACAGCCACCATGCTCCTTATACATATCATAACCGGCAAACGCACCTATTTCTGTAAATACACTACCCTTATCTATGAGGTATTGAATTCGCTCGCGCGGAGCCATCTTTCCCTTTTCGCGCGCCTTTTCCATACTCTTTTTGCCACCGCCCAGGCTTATGACAGCATGACGCTGCTTCATCTGGCTCACAGATAGCCGCATCGCATCATCATTCTTATTAAATTCCAGATCCATCCGGGTTATATGTTTTGCCTGCAAAAATAGTCGGATAAATCGACAGGTGGTACATAAGCAAGAAATTATAGATTATTTACAATTGATGAGCCTGAAAAACAGCCTGGCTGGTCGACATATCAACCATTCAACCAATCAACTATTCGCCTAACTTTGCTTTATGTCGGCCCACAAGATCATCATAGCCATCGACGGTTTCTCCTCTACCGGCAAGAGCACACTGGCCAGGGAGATAGCTGCAAAGCTGGGGTATAACTATATCGACAGTGGCGCTATGTACAGGGCCATTACCCTCTACTTTCTGCGCAACCGGGTAGACTATTCCAACCCTATCGACGTGCTGGATGCAATAGCAAACATTAATTTGTCATTTGTTTTTAATGATCAGGACCAGACTTCCGACATTCATCTCAATGACGAAGACGTGGAACCTTATATCCGTGACATGATCGTTTCGGAGAAAGTAAGTGAGGTTGCAGCCATACGGGAGGTGCGCTCATTTGCCGTAGCCCAGCAAAAACGGATGGGCAGGAAAAAAGGAATAGTAATGGATGGTCGTGATATTGGTACGACCGTATTCCCTGACGCTGAGTTAAAGATATTTATGACGGCCGAACCGGAGGTGCGTGTGATGAGGCGTTTCAAAGAAATGTACGCAACAAATCCCCACACCACCATTGAGGATGTGCGCCATAACCTGGAACTGCGCGATTACATAGACAGCACACGTGAAGAAAGTCCGCTACACCAGGCCTCAGATGCAATATTGCTTGACAATAGCAACCTTACAAAAGAAGAGCAACTGGAAATAGTGCTGGAATGGGTAAAAGACAGAGCTACGAATAAAATAATAACCCCAAACCCATGAAGGGGCTCACGCACGCTCCTTAGCCTGTTAGTAAAAAAGCCCCTTCAGAGTTTCCAGGTTTATAACGACTTCAACCATTTAATGGTTTCGTCCCGGGTCTTACCGAGTTTCTGCTGAATACGGCCCAGCAACTCATCGTCTTTGCCATCTTCATACTGCAGATCGTCGTCTGTAATTTTCGCATTGGCTTGTTTTATCTTGCCTTTCCACTCGTTCCATTTGCCTTTAAATTCTAAAGTGTCCATAACGTTTGTTTGTCAGTAACCTAAAAATCCATGCCATAGTCAGAAATCATAAACTGTTTATTATTACCTCGTTCCGACATTAACCTTACCTTTGCGCATTCAAATCAGCATTTTCATGCATACACGGGTTTTATTGGCTTTTCTTTCTGTTATTATATTATCATCATGTGCCAAATCCAGGATAAAGGAACACAAAGAATGGTCTAAATACTATGAAAGATACGGCATATCGAACGCCTGCTTTATGCTGCGCGATAACAATCATGAATCCATACATTACTACAACCAGGCGCGGTGCACGCAACGATTTCTACCGGCTTCCACTTTCAAAATATTTATCTCGCTCGTAGCCCTGGAGACAGCAGTAGCACCGGACGATAACCTGGTCATAAAGTGGGACAGCGTGCACATCAGGCCCGAGTGGGACAAGGATATGAATATGCGCGAAGCGCTGAAGACAAGTTCAGAAAACTATTTCAGAGAGCTGATCCGTCGCATAGGCCCGGCCAGGATACAGCATTATCTGGACACGGTAAAGTATGGCAACATGCGGATGGCCGGTAAGATAGACGAGGTGTGGAACAACGACACGCTGCAGATAACCCCGGATGAGCAAACCGGCTTTGTAAAACGGCTGTACTTTGCAGAGCTTCCGTTTTCCGAGCGTAGCCAGCGCATCGTAAAGACAATGATGCTGCAAGAAGAAACGCCTGCTTATAATCTTTACTACAAGACCGGAACAGACAGAGTGGGAGACAAAAACATTTTCTGGGTAGTTGGTTTTTCTGAAAGGATAGAACACGTAAAGGAGCCAACAGGATCGATGAACAAGAGCGACTACCGATATTACCCTTACTTCTTCGCCGAGAACTTTGAGATGCCTGCAACAGACACATCCAAGAACTGGTACGATGTTCGTCTTGCTATACTCCACGACCTGCTGAAGGATTACGGAGCGCTCCCTAATTGACGCATGTTTCCGTCAATCAGCAAATTTTGCTATTTTGAGAACTCATTAATAATGTTCAAACAGCAAAAAAAATGGAATTTTCAGCAAAACAGATAGCAGGAATACTAAATGGGCAAATAGAAGGTGATGAAAATGCAAAGATCACCAAGCTGGCCAAGATAGAAGAAGGTGTACCCGGTTCTATTTCGTTCCTCGCTAACCCGCTTTATACGCAATACTTGTATACAACCCGGGCTTCACTGGTCATTATCAGCAAAGACTATGTACTTACCGGGCCTGTAACGACAACACTCATACGCGTAGATAATCCCGGAAATGCCTTTGCAAAGCTGCTCGAAATGTACAACCAGGTAAAACTGAGTAAAACCGGGGTCTCAAAACTTGCCCATATCTCTGACAGCGCAAAGGTGGGCAGTAATATGTATGCCGGCGAGTTTGCTGTTATTTGCGACAATGCGGTCATTGGCAATAATGTAAAAATCTACCCGCAGGTATATGTCGGCGAGAATGTAGTCATCGGGGATAACACCACCCTGTTTGCCGGCGTTAAGTTATATTCCGATACAGTAGTTGGCAAGGACTGTATCATCCACTCCGGAACTGTTATCGGCAGCGACGGTTTTCGTTTTGCACCTGAGAATGATGAAGGCAACAGGAAGATACCGCAGATCGGTAATGTGGTTATAGAAGATGATGTGGAAATAGGTGCCAATTGCGCTATAGACCGCGCCACACTTGGTTCTACCATCCTTCGCAAAGGTGTTAAATTCGACAACCTCGTTCACATCGCCCACAATGTGGAGGTGGGAGAGAACAGCTACCTTGCGGCCTGCAACGTAATTGCCGGATCAACTAAGGTAGGCAAGAATTGCATGTTCAGCGGCCAGGTAGGCATTGTCGGACATCTGCAGATCGCTGACAACACCATCATCACAGCTCAGTCCGGCATTTCCAAAAGCATCAATAAGGCCGGAGAGGTCTACATGGGTTCGCCGGCATTTGATGCCAATAAGTACCGGAAGGCATACATTCACTTCCGAAACCTTGACTCACTTGTACAGCGTGTAGACAAATTGGAAAAACAGAATAAACAATAAGCGGGATTTCTTTGTTTAGGAGCGGCATCACAATTTCGTAACAAGTCAACTTCACTCAAATTACCAACGACTAATCCCTCTTTACGTCCTCACTAAGCAGCTTCCATCTCATCAAAACCGATCATGCGGTTTTGCTCGGCATCCCATACCTTCAGGCGCAGGCAGGCTGCAATATCGGATGGTTTAAGAGTGGTCACCTTTGCTTTCTGCAGTTCAGGAATGGCAGCCATAGCCTCGGGCAGCCGGTAGAAGGGGATCTTGGAATTGAGATGATGAATGTGATGAAAGCCGATATTTGCAGTTACCCACTGCATGAACGGATTCAATTCCATGTAGCTCGAAGACTCGAGGGCAGCATTAGTATAACTCCATTCCACGTTCTTCTTAAATGTAACACCGGGAAAATTGTGCTGCGCATAAAACAAATAGGATCCCAGCATCTGCGAAAGAAAGAAGGGCAGGAAAAAAGTAAGGAACCACGTTAACCATCCGAAATGAACAAAAAGAAAAACTGCAATGGAAAAATGCAGCACCAGCACCACCAGGGAATCCCAGTGCCGCCGCGGACTGCTCAGAAAAGATTGGATGCACAGGCCATACATGAATGTGGTGAAATACGCAAAAAACATATTAATGGGATGCCTTATCGCCAGGTACACCATTCTGTCGCTTTTTGAGGCCTCCAGAAATTTTTGCCGGGTCATTATGGGAAAGGAGCCTATGCTGGCGCTAAAAAGCTTGGCATTGTGGTTATGATGATGGTCGTGCGAGCGTTTCCATATATTGGGCGGCGTTATCATGTAAATACCGAATACAGTAAACATGATATCAGCGATGAAAGATTTTCTTAATATGGTATGATGCTGATAGTCATGAAAAATAATGAACACCCGAGACAACATCATAGCCGCGAATACACTACATAATATCCTGAAAATTATACCATAAGCTTTTGACATTCCGAAATATTCGGGTACGAACTGCATGGAACCATAAACAGCGCCGATCAGCAGAAGAAATGCAATGATGGTATGGAACCAACTTTTCCAGCGAATTTCTTTTGCAAACGGCTTTGTTGCCAGAATAAGTTCTTTTCCTGTAAGCATCTAAAAATTTAAGTACTTCGTTAAGGCGCAAATTTAAGCAAGATTCAGAAATAATAATAACTTAAACTACCGTATGTGTGTTAAATCCGTATTTCGATTTCAGGACATACGAGGTAATGTTTTTAATTTATAAACATCTCCCGATCAACATGGAACATTACCAGTCGCTTTTGAGCAGCATTAATCTGCCGGCAAAATAATACACTGCGCACCAGCCTATGGTGACCAGCGAATAAGTAATCATAGAGATAGAGACAGTGCCGGGCATCATTGACCTGGCCATCTGCATCAGCGGGAAGGGGAGCAATTCATCACTTGACTGCAAAAACAAAAAATTACCGAAGGGTGTGTCCATATAATGATTGATAATGCCTTTGAGTATGTTCTCTATCATCATCGAATACAGCAAAAAAAGCCCGATAGCCAACCCACTCTTTCTTATCCATATCGCGATGAACAAGGCAAAACCCAGATAATCAAGCGAAAGCAGAAAGAAATACCCGACCTGCTGGATCTCGGAGAACATGCCGCTCAGCGACCCCGAGTTGACACCTCCAAACAGTATGCCCAGCAGAAAAAGGTAGACGGTTGCAATAACGCTCAGCATCACTACCATCAGCACCTTGGCATGATAAAACTGCATTCTGTTCCACCCGTCTATCACATTTTGGCGGTGCGTGCGGTAGGTGTACTCATTAGTGGTTAGTATGATCACCAGTATCGACACAAAAAGGATAAAAATGCTGCCCCAAAATCCGAGATTTCCCCATACCTGCGGAAAAGAATATGCAGTATTGAGAAAGCTAATTCCGTTTTTGCCACCTCCCATTTTTATAAAGCCGTTGGCGACCTCATAATTCCACAGTGGCAGCAGCAGCAGGAACAAGCCCGCGAGTACCCAGAACGTACGGTAGCGTTTTATCTTAAGCCACTCTATACCCAGCAGTTCATACATATCAGATCATTAATTAGTAAGCTCCATGAATTTTGTTTCCAGGCTCTTCTTGCGCAGCAGCAGGTGGGTCAGCACAATGCCCTTGCTGATGCAAAACTCATTCACATGTGCGGTTTCTACCCCGGTATCACAGCTCAATTGTAGCGTGTTGTCGGCAAGTCTTATTTTCTTTATCCCCGCCATATTTTGCAGCGCGCGCTCCAGACCGGCCATATCAGCAGCCCGAACCTCCACCTGGTCTTCGCTGCGCAATGCCTCATCCACCGGCCCATGCAGCAGCAAATGCCCTTTCTTCAGAATGGCTACATGTGTGCAAACCTTCTCTACCTCATCGAGCAGGTGACTGGCAATTATTATCGTAATGCCCGCCTTGTTAAGGCTGCGTATCAGCTCTCTGATCTCGGCTATCCCCGCGGGATCCAGCCCGTTGGTAGGCTCATCAAACACCAGCACTTTTGGCCCGCCCAGCAATGCTGCGCCTATCGCCAGTCTTTGTTTCATACCCAGCGAATAGGTCTGAAACTTGCTGTCCTTGCGCTCCAGCAAGCCCACCTGCTCCAATACCTTCAAACGGTCCTCCTTTCCCTTTTGCCGGATGGCGGCCGTTATTTCCAGGTTGTTGAACGCTGACAGGTAATGATAAAAATTCGGGGTCTCCAGCAACGACCCTATTTGCCTGCGGGCTGTTTCCGGTTGCATTCCGCCAAACCAATTGTAGGTGCCTGCGTTTGCGAGCAATACATCGAGCACAATGCCAAGCAGGGTGGTCTTACCACTGCCATTTGGTCCTAATATACCAAACACACTGCCTTCCGGCACATCAAACGATACGTCCTTCAGGGCCTGTATAGGTCCGTATGACTTCGAAATATTTTGTATGGACAGAATAGGTTGCAAGCTGATAAAAACTTAATTAAATATAAACAAATAAACGGGTAGGTAACGATATACAATTTTAACCCAAAAATTTGGTTATTCAGAAATTAGATGTATCTTTGAGGTATAATCGTAACCCAAATGATACAAGCTACTACCAACAATATGCCGCAAGACTTCAATAGCTTAATGGAAGTTATGGAGTATTTTACAGATGAAAAGAAATGCTTGGATTACTTGATGGCACAGCGTTTCGATGGTGCTATTGTTTGCCCACATTGCGCCAGCACTAAGATATATTGCTTCTCTGACGGCATGCGTTATAAGTGCGGTTCATGCCGTCAGCAATTCACCGCTAAAGTGGGTACGATTTTCGAGGGCAGTAAGATACCCATGAAAAAATGGTTTGTTGCCATCTACCTTGTTACTTCTCACAAAAAGGGCATATCCTCGCATCAACTTGCTAAAGACATTAAAGTGACACAGAAAACCGGATGGTTCATGTTGCACCGCATACGCTTTGCCCTTGGTCAAGGTAGTTTTGAGGTTAACATGGGTGGTAATGATGGTGGAATTGTAGAGGTCGACGAGGTGTTTATTGGTGGCTTAGAAAAGAATAAGCATGCCAGCAAAAAATCTTCAAAATTGTATGGTAACAAGCACGCAGCAAAGACAATGATAGTGGGCTTATTGGAGCGTGGAGGCGAAGTAAGGACAAGGGTTACACCTATTGTTGATCATGGCACCTTGCAAGGGATAATACACCTGAATGTAAAACCCGGTTCTAAGATAGTTACCGATGCCCACAAAGGATATGTTGGTTTGCGAGATACATTTGACCATATTTCGATTAAACACACAGAAGGTAAGTACGTCACTAAGGGTGAAATACATACTAATTCGATAGAAGGTTATTGGAGCCTGTTTCAGAGGTCTATAATTGGTATTTATCATTCTGTAAGCCCTAAACACCTTCAGGCATATTGCGACGAAAGTGCATACCGCTATAACACCCGCAAGTCAAACGAAGGAAACCGTGT